>NZ_MEIH01000195.1:0-2898 GCF_001723155.1 Haladaptatus sp. W1 | reverse complement strand
GGTCACGATGTCCTCGACGGGTTCGACTTCATCGAGGGGGACCGACTCGCGGCGTCGGTGTCGAAATCGAGCAGGCCGCGGAGCGTCTGCAGCGTCTCCTGCTGGTGGTTTATCTCCTCGGCGAACGCCTCGTACTCCTCGCCGTCGTTTCCGCGAACCGCGCGCTGGAGCGCGCCGACGGTTTTCGGGTTCCACTGGTGGTGGATGCCGTTCGAGCGGTGTTCGTACTCCCCCCGTCGGTCGATGCTCGGGTCGTCGCCGAACGCGGTTTCGTGGCGCTCGCGCACGTCGTCCTCGATTTCGTCGATGCCGATGCCTTCGGTGCGGTTCTCGGTGCCGGTGAAGTATTCGTCGACGAACTCGCCGTCCAATCCGACCGCCTCGAATATCTGGGCACCGCGGTAGCTCTCGACGGTCGAGATGCCCATCTTCGCCATCGTCTTCAGCAGCCCGTTCTCCAGCGCCGAGACGTACTTGCCGATTGCCTCCTCCTCGTCCGCGCCGTCCGGTCCGGCCACCAAATCCTCGATGGTCCGGTAGGCGAGGTAAGGGTTGACCGCCCCCGCGCCGTAGCCGACCAGCGTGGCGAGGTGGTGGACGGTTCGCGGGTCGCCGGACTCCACGACGAGGGCGGTTCTGGTCCGCAGTCCTTCGCGCACGAGGTGGTGGTGAACCCCGCCCGTGGCGAGCAGGGAGGGAATCGGGATTCGGTCCTCGCCCATCCCTCTGTCCGAGAGGACGACGATTTCGGCACCGTCCTCGACGGCGGTGCGGGCGTCGTCGCGGACCCGTTCGACCGCCGCTTCGAGGTCCGTGTCCGGGTCGAAGGTGATGTCAACGACGTCGGTCGGGAAGTCGGTTTCGAGCACCCCCGACAGCGCCTCGTCGGTCAACACGGGCGACTCCAGCACGAGTTGCCGCGCGTGGGCGGGCGACTCGCCGAGGAGGTTGCGCTGGCGGCCGAGACGGGTTTCGAGGCTCGTCACCAGTTCTTCGCGGATGTAGTCGATTGGCGGATTCGTCACCTGCGCGAACAGCTGCTTGAAGTAGGAAAAGAGCGGACGGTCGAAGTCGGAGAGTACCGACAGCGGCGTGTCGTCGCCCATCGAGCCGACGGGGTCCTTGCCCGCGCTGGCCATCGGTTCGAGGAGTTCGCTCAGTTCGTCGTGGGTGTAGCCCCAGGCGGCCTGTCCGGCACGGAGCGGGACGGGGGACTCGGCGGTGTCGTCGGAATCACTCGCGTCGCGGAACGAGTCCGATTCCACCCGCTCGGCCAGTCGGACCTGCTCGTTTTCGACCCATTCCGCGTACTTCTCGTCGGTCAAGTCGTCGAACACGGCCTCGTCCGAGACGATGCCGCCCTGTTCGGGGTCGGCGAGGAACAACTGTCCCGGCTTGAGACGTCCCCGCTCGACCACCTCGTTCGGTTCGAGGTCGAGGGCACCGGTTTCGCTCGCCATCACGAGTCGGTTGTCCACCGTCACGTCGTACCGGCAGGGGCGCAATCCGTTGCGGTCGAGCACCGCGCTCACGCGGTCGCCGTCCGTCGCGGCGACGAGCGCCGGGCCGTCCCACGGTTCGACCAGGGAGGCGTGGAAGTCGTACCACGCGCGGCGGTCGCCGTCGGTCCGGTCGCGCCACGCCTCGGGGAGGAGCATGCGAAGCGCGTGGGGCAACTCGCGGCCGTCCTGCATGAGCAGTTCGAGGACGTTATCGACGACGGCCGTGTCGCTCTGGTCGAGCGTCGTGACCGGCGTGATGCGGTCGATGTCGTCGCCGAGGCGCTCGCTTTCGAGGTCAGTTTCGCGGGCGGCCATCCAGTTGCCGTTCCCCTGTATCGTGTTGATTTCGCCGTTGTGGACCACGCGCCGGTAAGGGTGTGCGAGGTGCCACGCGCCGAGCGTGTTCGTGGAGAACCGTGCGTGAACCATGGCGACCGAGGATTCGAAGCGTTCGTCGCGGAGGTCCGGGAAGTATCCCGTGAGTTGATCGCCCTTGAGAAGCCCCTTGTAGACGAGCGTCTTGCGGTCCAGCGAGCAGACGTAGAATCGGTCGGCGTCGTCGCGCGCTTCGACTCGTCGCTCCAGCGCGCGTCGGGCGACGTAGAGCGTCTCGTCGAACTCTTCGACGGACATTCCTTCCTCGGGGCGGACGAAACACTGGGCGATGACGGGTTCCGATTCGAGCGCCGTCTCGCCGAGGTCGTCGTTCTCGGTCGGGACCGTCCGCCAGTCGAAGACGGGGACGCCTTCCGCACCGAGAACCTCCTCGACAGTCGTCTTCAGTTCAGCGCGAACGTCTGCATCGCGCGGGAGGAACACCTGCCCGACGGCGTACGTCTCGGGGAGGTCGGAATCGAGTTCCGCGGCGAAAAACGAGTCCGGCCGCTGGACGAGGATACCCGCCCCGTCTCCGGTGTTCGATTCCGCGCCGGTCGTTCCGCGGTGTTCGAGATTGGCGAGGAGCGACAGGCCGTCGGCGACGATTTTGTGGTCGGCGTCGGCGTCGAGGTCCATTACGACCCCGACACCGCAGTTCGACCGCTGGTCGGTCGGGTCGACGAGAGAGTTGGTCATGTGCGAGCGCATGACAAACTGGCATAAGAGGTTTCTCCTGAAGGGAAAAGGGTGTGCTATTGTCAATATGTGTTCCTTATATATTGGGCGTTTACACGATAATGGGGGAGAAATAACTATGGTTGTAGTAAACGCGTGCCAATTCGGACGGAATTATCGTCCGTTTCCCCTTTCCTCCGTAACTATCGAAAACTGCCCTACTCGCTTTCGATGAGCGCTTCCAGGTCCTCGTCGTCGTAGTTGACCAGTAGTCTGGACTCGTCCTTGAACGTTTGGAGAACGACCTGCGTCGAGGAGTGTTCCACACCGTCGGTGTGGATGA
>NZ_MEIH01000194.1:0-1999 GCF_001723155.1 Haladaptatus sp. W1 | reverse complement strand
AGTCGGGATACCCGTCGCAGCCGACGAAGTACGACCCGCGCCTGCTCTGGCGCACGAGCAGGTCCTCTCCGCACTCGGGACACGGCCCCAGCGTCTTGTCTTCCTTCAGCGACTGTTGGAGCTGTTTGCCGATTTCCTCGCGTGACTCCTCCAACTCGTCGAACACCGTCGCGAGGATTTCGCGCGACGAGTCGGCCACGTCCTCCAAGTCCGCCTCGCCTTCCGCGATGGCGGTCATGTCCTCTTCGAGTTCGCGGGTCATCGTCTCGCTCACCACGAGGTCGGCGTAATCCTCCGCGGCCTTCACGACCGCCTGCGCGAGGCGGGTCGGCCGCGGCGGGTCGCTTTCGAGGTAGCCCCGGTCGTAGAGCTTCTGGATGGTGTTGTGGCGGGTCGATTTCGTTCCGATGCCCATCTTCTCCATCTTCTCGATGAGCCGCGACTGACCGTACCGGCGCGGCGGTTGGGTCTGTTTGTCCTCGATTCGCGTGTCGATGATGGACAGGTCTTCCCCTTCCTCCACGTTCGGCACGTAGTTCTCGCTGGTGTTGAAGTACGGGTAGACGGCGTGGTAGCCCTCTTTGAGGAGGCGCTTTCCGTTGGCCTTGAGGGTCAGGTCGCCCACCGTGGAGACCACCTTGAGGTGTTCCCACTTCGCCGACTCGGCGACGGTGGCGAAGAAGCGTCGAACCACGAGTTCGTACACGTCCCACTCGTCGTCGCCCAACTCGCCCTTCGTCGGGATGTCCTCGGTCGGATGAATCGGCGGGTGGTCGGTCGTCTCCTCGTCGCCCTCGGTCGGTTCGATGTCGTCCTGTTCGAGCAGGCCGTCCGCGTCGTCGCCGAAGTGGTAGTTTCCGACGAACGTATCGAGCAGTTCCTCGGGGTCCAAATCGTCCGGGTAGACGGTGTTGTCGGTCCGCGGGTACGTGATGTACCCGGCGGTGTAGAGGTCCTCCGCGATGCTCATCGCGCGCTGGGCGGAGTAGCCGAGGCTCCCCGCCGCGCGAATGAACTGCGTCGTGTTGAACGGCGCGGGCGGGCTGTCGGTTCGCGTCCGCCGAGAGACGCTATCGACCGTCGCCTGCGTGGCCGATTCGAGGGTTTCGTACGCCTTCTCGGCCGTCTCCTCGTCCCAGACGCGTTCCGCCTCGTTGCCGTCCTCGTCGCGGTAGAAGTACTGCGATTCGAACGCCTTGTCGTCCTTCTGCAGGTCGGCGAACATCTCCCAGTACTCCTCGGGGTCGAACGCCTGAATCTCGCGTTCCCGGTCCACGATGAGCTTCAGCGTGGGACTTTGGACCCGCCCGACGCTGATGAAGTCGTTGCCGAGTTGTCGCGCCGAGAGCGAGAGAAATCGCGTCAGCGCGGCCCCCCAGATGAGGTCGATTATCTGGCGGGCTTCACCCGCGGCCGCCAGATCGAAGTCGAGTTCGTCCGGGTTCTCGAAGGCCGAGGAAACCTCGTTTTTGGTAATCGAGGAGAACCGAACGCGCTGGATGGGCACGTCCTCGTTCACCTCGCGGACGAGTTCCCACGCTTCCTTCCCGATGAGTTCGCCCTCGCGGTCGTAGTCCGTCGCAATCGTCACCCGACTCGCATCACGCGCGAGTAGGCGGAGCGTCCGAACGATGTTCTCCTTCGTCGGCTGTTTCTCGACGCTCGCGTCGATGAGTTCTACCGGTTCCACGTCGCGCCAGTCGTTGTACTCGGGTGGAAAATCCACTCCGACGACGTGGCCCGACAAACCGATGCAGCGCTTCCCGCCCCACTTGTAGACGTTGACGCCGTTCTGTCGGTCGGCCTCCGCACTCTCGCCGGAGAGTATGTCGGCGATTCGACGTGCGGCGTTGTCCTTCTCGGTGATGATGAGTTCCACTTACGCACCACCCCGGTTCGCGTCGGTCATCGCCCTCGGCTACGGCCATGGCGCTGGTAAACGTTTCGCCAACGAAAGAAAGCGGGATTCCACGGAAACCCCCGACGTTCGCCCGATTAT
>NZ_MEIH01000193.1:0-2143 GCF_001723155.1 Haladaptatus sp. W1 | reverse complement strand
TTCCTCGAACGGAAACCGGAGTTCGAGTGGCACGGCGGCATGCTCATGGAGGACGCGACCCTCGAAGTGCCGTTCCTCGCCGACCTCGTGACGCTCGCCGACCCGACGAGCGAGTACACGTATCTGAACTATCTTCGGGAGACGGACCGCCTCTACGAGTTCTACTTCTACGAGACGTTTCAGGTGCCCCGGCGGGAGTACGACGATTACTGTCGGTGGGTCGCCGACACGCTCGGCAACACGGCGTTCTCCCGCACCGTGACCGACGTTCGGCACGACGAGGACCGGGAGGAGTTCCACGTCACCGCCCGCGACCCGGAAAACGGCGGGACGTTCGAGTACCGCGCGGAGAACGTGGTGGTCGGCGTCGGAAGCGTTCCGCAGGTCCCAGAGGAGTTGCGGGGCCATCCGAGCGAGGACGTGTTCCACACCGCCAGCTACCTCGACCGACGCGAGCGCTGTCTCGACGCCGGGGCGATTACGGTCGTCGGGTCGGGCCAGAGCGCCGCCGAGGTGTTCTTAGACCTGCTCAAGCGACAACCCGAGGCGAGCTACCGCCTCGACTGGCTCACGCGCTCGGAGGGCTTCTTCCCGATGGAGTACTCGAAATTGGGTCTCCAGCACTTCACGCCCGAGTACACCGAGTACTTCTACGACCTGCCACAGGAGCGAAAGGACGACCTCGTGCCCGAGCAAGGGTTGCTGTACAAGGGAATCGACCCGGAGACGAGCGAGGAAATCTACGACCTGTTGTACGAGCGCTCCATCGGCGACGCGGACCCGGACGTCGGCATGCTCGCCACGACCGAAGTCGAGGACATCGAGGCGACGGACGGCGGCTACCGCCTGACCTGCGAGCAGTGGCAGGAAGGCGAGCGGTTCGCCCACGAAAGCGACGTGGTGGTCCTCGGAACCGGCTATCACCGCCCGAGGCCGCCGTTCCTCGCCGGAATCGAGGACCGAATCGGACGCGACGCGAAGGGACGCCTTCGCATCGCCGAGAACTACGAAATCGAGTTCGACGGCGCGGCCCGCCTGTTCGTGCAGAACGCCGACCTGTACAGCCACGGCGTCGGGACGCCCGACCTCGGACTCGATTTCGTAGTTCTCGGCGATGCGAAGGCGTCCCTTCGCGTCGCGTCCGATTCGGTCCTCGATTCCGGCGAGGAACGGCGGCCTCGGGCGGTGATAGCCGGTTCCGAGGACCACCACGTCGCTTTCGTGGGCGAACCGCTCGCCTTCCTGCCACTGCTCGCAGGTCAGGCGGTAGCCGCCGTCCGTCGCCTCGATGTCCTCGACTTCGGTCGTGGCGAGCATGCCGACGTCCGGGTCCGCGTCGCCGATGGAGCGCTCGTACAACAGGTCGTAGATTTCCTCGCTCGTCTCCGGGTCGATTCCCTTGTACAGCAACCCTTGCTCGGGCACGAGGTCGTCCTTTCGCTCCTGTGGCAGGTCGTAGAAGTACTCGGTGTACTCGGGCGTGAAGTGCTGGAGACCCAATTTCGAGTACTCCATCGGGAAGAAGCCCTCCGAGCGCGTGAGCCAGTCGAGGCGGTAGCTCGCCTCGGGTTGTCGCTTGAGCAGGTCTAAGAACACCTCGGCGGCGCTCTGGCCCGACCCGACGACCGTAATCGCCCCGGCGTCGAGACAGCGCTCGCGTCGGTCGAGGTAGCTGGCGGTGTGGAACACGTCCTCGCTCGGATGGCCCCGCAACTCCTCTGGGACCTGCGGAACGCTTCCGACGCCGACCACCACGTTCTCCGCGCGGTACTCGAACGTCCCGCCGTTTTCCGGGTCGCGGGCGGTGACGTGGAACTCCTCCCGGTCCTCGTCGTGCCGAACGTCGGTCACGGTGCGGGAGAACGCCGTGTTGCCGAGCGTGTCGGCGACCCACCGACAGTAATCGTCGTACTCCCGCCGGGGCACCTGAAACGTCTCGTAGAAGTAGAACTCGTAGAGGCGGTCCGTCTCCCGAAGATAGTTCAGATACGTGTACTCGCTCGTCGGGTCGGCGAGCGTCACGAGGTCGGCGAGGAACGGCACTTCGAGGGTCGCGTCCTCCATGAGCATGCCGCCGTGCCACTCGAACTCCGGTTTCCGTTCGAGGAACAGCGCGTCGCTCTCCGTATCGTCGAGCAGCGCC
>NZ_MEIH01000192.1:0-4504 GCF_001723155.1 Haladaptatus sp. W1 | reverse complement strand
CGGCGTCGCACCCATCGTCTTTGCGCTCTCGATGAGCGAGTCGTCTATCTCGTTGACGCTGTTGTAAATCGGGAGTATCATGAATGGTAGCAACGCTTGCGTGAGCCCCGAGATGACGGCGAGGTCCGAGTAGAGGAACCCGCCGCTCTCGATGCCGACCCACCCGAGCATCGACACGAGGAGGCCCTTGTTCCCGAGGACGAGAATCCACGCGTAGTATCGGATGATGAGCGGCACCCAGAAGGGAAGCACGACGAGGAGGAGGAACGCCGCCTTCCACTTCGAGACGGTCCGACCCAGGAAGTACGCGGGCACGTATCCGAGGGCGAGCGCGCCCAGCGTGACGAACACGCCGTACTTCAGGGACTGCCAGAGGATGGTCAGATACAGGTTGTTGAACGTCAGCGTTGCGAGGTCAACGTTCTGGGTGAGGATGAACTCGTAGTTGCTCAGCGAGAACTGCTGGATGATGACGCCCCCTGCGCCGCGCTGCCAGAAAGACAGCGTTACAATGTACAGAAGCGGGGCGAAGAGGAACAGAAACATCCAACCGAGACCGAGGCCCGCTTGCACGCTTGCGAGGATACTCTCGTGCCGCTTGATTCGGTCGAACGTGCCGGTGACGGGGCCGGACCGAAGTATCGCGGTCCTGATTTCGAACACCCGCTCGCGGAGGCCGTCGGCTCCCGTCGAGGCCGACTGAACACCGTTTCCGAACGACTCTTGCTCGCTACTCATGCGGGTTCTCTCTCGGGCTTGTCGTTTACGAGGAGGAGTTCTTCCGCCGGAATCGTGATGAACACCTCGTCTCCAGACTCGTACTCTTCGACGCCGGTGAAGCCATGTTCAGCGACTGTTACCTCCTCGCCGGTCGAGAGGGTACAGAAGAACAGCGTCTTCTCGCCGAGATAACTCATCGCCGTCACCGTCGCCGACAGTTCGTTCGCGGCCCCGGTTGAAACCTTCGAGATGCTGAGTTTCTCCGCTCGGAGGAAGGCCAGCGCGCGGTCGTTCGGCGAGAGCGTCTGTTCGGTCGATTCGAGCGTCAGGCCGGAGTCGGTCTGGAGTGTAACATTGTCGTCTCCGGTGCTGACCGTCCCCGCGAGTTTGGTCGATTGACCGATGAACTCGCCGACGAACTCTGACTGCGGGTTCTCGTAGATGTCGAGCGGGCTGCCCTGCTGGGACAGTTCGCCGCCGTCGAGGACGATGACGCGGTCGGACAGCGAAAACGCCTCCATCTGGTCGTGGGTGACGTAGATGGTCGTGATGCCGATCTCCTCTTGGATGCGTTCCAGTTCGATGCGCATTTTCTGTCGAAGAACGCGGTCGAGCGCGGAGAGCGGTTCGTCCATCAAGAGGACGTTCGGCTCGAACACGAGCGCCCGCGCGAGGGCGACGCGCTGTTGTTGGCCGCCGGAGAGTTCGGTCGGCGAGCGGTCCAGCATACCGGGCAGTCTGACCATTTCGAGGGCCTCTTCGACACGGGTTCGCCGTTCTTCTTTATCGACGCCGCGCATCTTCAGCGGGAACCCGACGTTCTCGCCGACGGTCTTGTGCGGGAAGAGCGCGTAGTGCTGGAACACCATGCCGATGTCGCGCTCGTAGGGAGGTTGTTCGGTCACCACCTCACCACCGATTTCGATGGTTCCCGACGTCGGCGTTTCGAGTCCAGCAATCATACGGAGCGTCGTCGTCTTGCCGCACCCTGACGGACCGAGAAGCGAGACGAACTCACCGCGCTCGGCTTCGAAACTGACGTCATTGACCGCAAGTACGTCACCAAACCGCTTCGTAACACCGGAGATTTGTACGTAGCTCATGTTATTTCGGGGTAATCGTGTATTTGAATATAAACCGGGCTGTCTGCGACGGCTCAGTAGTTCCCAAGCTTGATCTGCTCGAACGTTTGGGACCACTCTTGTTGGTGTTCGTTCTTGAACTTCATATCCTGGAATTTCAGGTTCTCACCGCCGGACGAGTCGAAGTCCGGGAGCGCCTTGATGTCGCTCGAGGTGACTTTCGTCGCTGGCGGATACCCGATTTCGGGCGCGAGGTTCTTGATGACGTCGTCGCGGTAGGCGAATTCGATGAACTTCTCTGCGGTGTACCGGTTCTTCGAACCCTTGGCGATGGCGAGCGTGTCCGTCCAGCCCATGGCTCCTTCCTTCGGGATACCGTACTTGAGGTTGTCGTACCCCTCGTCCTGAAGCGAGAGGATGCGACCGCCCCACGCCTCGCCGACGTAGGCGGTCTCGTTGGAGAACAGCGACGTCAGTTCCTGTCCGCTCGTCCAGTACTTCTTGATGAGTTTGTGCTGTTCGGCCATCGCGTCGTACACCTTCTGTACGCCGTCCTCGTAGGACCCGGCGTCGCCCACCATCTTGTTCGGGTCCATGCCGAGTTTGAGCGCCGTGGTGAACGTCCGGATATACGGGACGCCCTCCATGGCGACGTTGCCTTTGAACTGCTGGTCGAAGGTCATGTCCCACGAGAGGCCGTTGGAATCGTCGATGTGGTCGGTGTTGTATGCCATCCCGATGGTGCCGTAGTACAGCGGTGCGGTGTGGATCTCCTCGCCGGGGTCGACGATGAAGTCCTTGAACACCGGCATGAGGTTCGACCACGTCTCGATGTTGTCGAGACGGAGCGGTTCGACGAGGCCCTGCTTCGCCGCCGCGTAGGAACTCGCGGTCGAGGGCATGATGATGTCGTAGGAGCCCTCCGGACTCGACCGGACGTTGGCCAGCATCTTGTCCTGCCCGCCGAAACTCGACTGCTTGACCGTGACGTCGTACTCCTCTTCGAACGGTTCGATGACGTGCTTGTTGAGGGCCTCTTGGGTCGACCCTCCCCACGAGTAGAACTTCAGCGTATCGGTCATCTCCTCATCGCCGGAGGACGAGCCGTCTTTCGTCCCTCCGTCCTCCGTGCACCCTGCCAGAGCCATAGAACCGATTGCCGCCGTCGTCCCGGTGGATTTCAGGAACGAACGGCGGTTGAGTTTCTCTATCATACTCTATCGGGCAATCCCATCACTAATACTTAAAGTTTTCGTGTCATGGTGGTCACAGTAGAACATTTGGATAGTTCTTTCGTCCAAATTCTAAAATGGCGTGCCGATTAATGGAGTGGGTTGAATCTGGGCTGTCCCACAAATCGCTTGCCGAATCCGAGTATGCCCCAGAGATTCGCCGCCTCCTCGCCGACGAGGGCATCCGAGTGCGACCGCGATTGTTGCTGTTTGCTTATAGAATTAGTAGCTCAGTCTATAGATTCTCCTATCTCGTGCCGAATAATCGGAAGCATTGTTAATACCTCACCATCTACGACCACGAGACAGCCGCGCGACCATCCGGGTCGGCGTAGCGACCACTTCCATGCAAACGACACGAATCGCGGTAATCGGTGGCGGAATCGTCGGTTCGAGCGTCGCGTACCACCTCGGCGAGACGGCCGACGCGGACGTGACGGTCTTCGAACAGGGTGAACTCGCGGGTGAGACGACGGCCGCCTCGGGCGCGTTCTGCGGCCTCTGGGGCGATGAACTGCCGATGTATCGCCGCCTCAAAGCGTACGGCGTTCGCCTCTACAACGAGTTCTTCGAGGCCCCGCGGATGAACTCGCCGTACACGCTCGCGCCCCGCCTCGGAATCGCTTCGACACCGGAGGAAGCCCGAGAACTGCGAGCCGAGGCCCGCGAGTGCGCCCACGGACCGGTCGAGTACGTTCCCGGCGACAGACTCGACGCGGAACTCCTCCATCCGGGATTGGACACGTCCACCGTCGAGGGTGCACTTTACCGTCCGAACATCGGATTTCTCGACGCGACCGAACTCGCCGCGGAGTTCGTCACACGAGCGCAGAATCGGGGTGTGACCTTCGAGATAGACACCAGAGTCGAGGACGTGACGACGGCTGACGGCTCCGTTATGGGTCTCGTCGCCGACGGCGAGCACCGCGAGTTCGACGCCGTCGTCGCCGCGGCCGGACCGTGGAACACCCGTATCGCGGGATTGGTCGGCCTCGACCTCCCGATTCGACACACCCTCGGCCCGATTCTCATCTTCGACCCGCCCGCTGGCGTCCCGTACGACACGTTCAGCGTCAAACACGCCGAGAGCGGCGTCTATTTCCGCCAGCAACCCGACGGAACCGTCTTCGCGGGCCACTACCCCGGCGGCTACGACGAGGCCGGACGCGACATCGACCCCGACGACGCGCCGACTGCGGTCCCCGCGGACCTCCGCGAGAAGATTCGGCGCGTCGTCGAGACGTACTTTCCGTGGACCGAGGGCGCGCGCGTCGCGGACGAGTGGGTCGGCGTGCGTTCGCTGACGCCGGACGCGGGCGCGATTGCCGGGTGGACCGAGGTAGACGGCTTCCACGTCACGGGCTTCAACGCCGCCGGTATCCAACTCGCGCCGGTCATCGGACACGTCGTCGCAGAACAGCTCCTTCGCGGGAATCCGACGGACTACTACGACGCGGTTCGGCTTTCGCG
>NZ_MEIH01000191.1:0-6310 GCF_001723155.1 Haladaptatus sp. W1 | reverse complement strand
TGTGCGAGGCGGAACGTACGCGAACAACGGCATCGACCAGATACGCATCGGCGGCGGGACGAGCGGCGCCCGGGTCGAAGGCGCAACCGTCCGTATCGACGACCCGCGGAACCCGGAGGTGAAGCCGAACATGCGGGGAATCTGGTTGGAAGAAGGGACGAACGCGAAGGTGGACAACTGTACCGTCGAGATTACTGACCTGACGGGCACGTACAGCTCCGGGGGAATCGTCGTCGAAAAGCAGTTCGGGACCGCCCGAATCACGAACACCGCGATTCAGACCAACCACAGCGTTCCGGCCATTCACGTCCGGACGCCGACCACCGAATACGACCCGACCACGATGCCGAGCATGGACCACCTTCCGGCGAACCACGAGGTCACCTGTGAGAACGTCTCGATTTACGGTGCCGCCCGAAGGGGACCGCCATCCTGCTCGCGGGACGGGACGGATGCCGATTGTCGGACGTCACCGTTCAACACCATTTCGGCAGTCGGGACGGCATCACCATCGAGAGCGGCCGACGGACGGAGATTCACGACGCGCACCTCCGGGTGAGCGGCACTCCAATCGTCGCGTCAGGGACGACGCCGCTAACGAAGAACGTCGAGACGGGCGGAATCGGTTCGCTGAGACGGTTGGGCGACTCGTTGTTGGACTCGATGTAGAAAGTAGTCTTATTTGGTCGTTTGGCGTTCGTCGCCGCCCTCTACCTCCTCGACCGTCGCACTGTCGGGGACGTACTCGGCGAATTTGTGCAAGACGGAGCGTGCTTCGTCCAACTCCACGCCGCCGACGGCACGGACGAGGGCCAGCGCACGCTGGACTTTCGCCTGCCTGAACGATTGTGCGCGCGACTCGTAGGTTCTGACCGCCCGGAGGAAGTCGATTTTGGAGAACTCGGGCCAGTAGGGCGTACAGAAGAACACGGCGGCCTCGTTGCCGTTCGCGTGCCACGGCAGGAAGTTACTGGTTCGCTCGTCGCCGCCGGTGCGGATGATGAGGTCCACGTCGCGGAGCGGTCGGGCGTAGAGGCGCGACTCGATGGTTTCGACGGAGATGTCGGCCGGGTCGAGGTTGCCCGACTCGACTTCGCGGGCCACGTCGCGCGCCGCGCCGAGGAGTTCGTTTCTGCCGCCGTAAGCGAGCGCGATGTTGAGGACGAAGTTGTCGTAGTCGCCGGTTTGCCGCTCGGCGTAGTCGATTGCCTCCCTGACGCGGGGCGGAAGTTGTTGGACGTCGCCGATAGCGCGGATGCAGACGCCGCTGTCGTGGACGCGCTCGGCGTCGGCGAACTCGTACAGTTTGTTTTCGAGCAGGTCGAACAGGGCCTCACGTTCGTGGTCGGGGCGCTCGAAGTTCTCGGTGGAGAAGGTGTACAGCGTCAGTTCCTCGACGCCGATTTCGTCGCACCAGTCGAGGACGCGCTCGGTCGTCTTCGCCCCTTCGCGGTGCCCGTCGGACGCTTCCCCGCCCTGTTTGCTGGCGTAGCGTCGGTTGCCGTCCTGAATGACCGCGACGTGCGCGGGTGCGCCCGAGACGCTTCGCCGTAACTGCCGCTCGTAGGCCGTTTCCAGTTGTCGCCGAACCCACCTCAACATCGTCTTGTTCCCTTCCACTCACCCGACGAGTATCAGCCTTGTCCTCCGAGTATCGTGGTGTGTGCTCACAATGGTCGTTGAGAGTTGCATAGCTTTTTAAGTATGGGATTACTTTGGTAGAACGCAATGGCGAAAGGTACGGTTGACTTCTTCAACGACACCGGCGGCTACGGCTTTATCGACACTGAGGACTCTGACGAAGACGTGTTCTTCCACATGGAAGACGTCGGTGGCCCGGACCTCGAGGAAGGGCAGGAAGTCGAATTCGACATCGAACAGGCAGACAAAGGACCGCGGGCGACCAACGTCCAGCGCCTGTAAACGGTATCAGTAGAAACTGATTCTCGCGGGAGCTCACGCTGCCGCGCGAAAACAACGATTTTTGAGCCGCGGCGGTAACCGTAGGTCGTATAACGGCAGCCACGTATCCGTGAGTATGGACAGCGTTATCGACGACGACCTTTACGAGCGCACGAAGCGACTGCTCGAACCCGGAGAGATAGAACTCAACGGAGCCATCGTCCACACCGACCTCGGGAGCGACGAGGACATCGAGATGCACCAAGCGTCGGTAGACGTCGGCGACATCATCGCGGAGCACGCGGGCCACGACCCGCGCGACACCTACGTCTACTCCGGAAGCGACGACACGAACTTCGCGTCGAACCAACACCAAGGACTGACGCTCGACGACGAGGAGTTCGTCTGGGAGTGCCAGCAGTTGCTCCGCGACGGAACGTTCGATATCGTGTTTTACTACGAAGCCAGCGCCGACCAGGACGCGATACTGGAGGACATCCGCGACCTCGGTTTCGAGGTAACGGGTGTCGAGGGGTAAAGGGCGAGACGAGTGAGGAGTGAAGAGCGGGACGAGTTAGAAGGCTTTACGTACGCGCCTTCCTAACCACGTGATAAGAACGTCCGGAGTGTTTCGTATGAACTGTATGTTTTCTATTCACCGGAGGCAAAACCTGTGACGCCGAGCACTGGTGTTATTTCGGGCATCCGCGTCTCCCACGACCGGGCCAGTTTGGACGACGTGGCGGCGGCCTGTCACACCGACCAGCAGGACACCGTTGCGCGACTCGCCGAGGAACCGGAGGTCTCGGAGGCGTTCGTCCTACAGACGTGCAACCGCTTCGAGGCCTACGTCGTCACGGACGCACCGGCGACGGGACGAACGGTGCTCGCCGATTTCGTCACCGACGTGACCGGCTCGGCGGTCATCGAGATGAGCCACGAGGAGAGCCTTCGGCACCTCCTCCGCGTCGCCGCGGGACTGGAATCGCTCGTCCTCGGCGAGGACCAGATAATCGGCCAGGTACGCGACGCCTACTCGTCGGCGCGCGCAATCGGTGCGGTCGGCCCGATGTTGGAAGAAGCGCTAACGAAGGCGATTCACGTCGGCGAACGCGCGCGCACCGAGACGGCCATCAACGAGGGCGTCGTCTCGGTGGGCAGCGCCGCCGTAACGCTCGTGAGCGACCACTCGGAGTTGGAGGACGCGACCGCGCTCGTCATCGGTGCCGGGGAGATGGGCACCATCGCGGCCCACGCGTTCGCCGAGGCCGGGGTCGAGACGCTCATCGTCGCCAACCGCTCCATCGAGCGCGCGGAGGAGGTCGCGGAGGCAGTGTACCTGCCCGACACCCGCGCCGTCGGATTGGATGCGCTTCCGGCCTGTCTGCCGCGCGCGGATGTCGTCATCACCGCGACCGGACGCGACGGACACGTCCTCGATGCGAACCTGCTCGACGACTGCGGCGAGACGCTGGTCGTGGACATCGCCCAACCGCGCGACGTGTCCCCCGCCGTCTCAGCGCTCGACGACATCATCGTCCACGACATGCAGGCGCTCGAATCGGTGACGGACGAAACCCGCGAGCGACGACGCGCCGCCGCACAAGCGGTCGAGGCGATGGTGGACCGCGAATTCGAGAACTTGCTCGAACAGTACAAGCGAAAGCGGGCCGACGAAGTGATCGCCGAGATGTACGCGGGAGCGGAACAGGTCAAGGAGCGCGAACTGCAGACCGCGCTCTCGCGCCTCGAATCGGAGGACTTCGACGAGGAGCAGCGGGCCATCGTCGAGTCGCTGGCCGACGCGCTGGTCTCGCAACTCCTCGCGCCGCCAACCAAGAGCCTCCGCGACGCCGCCGCGAACGACGACTGGACGACCATCAACACCGCGCTCCAACTGTTCGACCCCGAGTTCCGCGACGACCCGCCCGTGTTCGTGGCCGAACACCTCGAATCGACCGCGGACGATTGACGATTGCGACGCGCATTTTCACGACCGCTTAGCGCTCGACAGAGTATTTTCTCCGGGTCGGCAGGCGACACAACCGCCGGTGACAGCAATCGGCACAACCATCAAAAACTGGTCAGAGGCACGACCGTCAGTCGCTAGCGCGTTCGCCGGAAAATCGGAGATTTTCCGGGCCAAGGAATCCCCGACGGAGCGACTGAAAGGAGCGACGGAAGCGGGATGACGCCGTGCTTTTGGTCCAGCTTTTGCCAGGGAGGTAGGCCGAAATCCGCGCCAAACGGCGCGGATTTCGGCACCCGACCGCAGCAAAAGGTGGGTGCTGGCGAATGCCTTTATTTACATCCCCGCCGTCCGGGAGCCTATGGCGAGTTTGCTCTCGGACGAGGAGATAGAACAGCAGAAACCGGACGACTGGGAGCGCGACGGCGACGAAATCGTTCGAACCTACGAGTTCGACGACTACCTGAAGGGGGTCGCGTTCGCCACCGAAGTCGGTGAAGTCGCCGAAGAGGAGTTCCACCACCCCGAAATCATCATCGGATACAAGGAAGTCGAAGTTCGGTTGACGAGTCACGAGGAGGGCGGCATCACGGATACCGACGTGGAGATGGCCGAGCGCTTCGACGACGTGCGCTGATGGACGCCCGCTACGTCTTCGCGGTTCGGTTCCGACTCGACCCCGACGCGTCGGGCGTGACGCTCGAACCGCGGGAGTTCGAGACGCGCCTCTACCGGCGCGCCGACCCGCCCGGGGAAGAAGGCTGGCAGTTCTTCCGGGACAACCTCTGGCGCGGCGATATCGGCGACGAGCGCTACTTCCGGAAGTTGACGAGCGAGGCGCTCGGGGTTCCCGTGACGAGCGTCGAGTACCGCGCGTTCGAGACGGACGAGGAGTACTACGACGCGCTGAAGGCCGAAATCGGCGATGATTTGGCGGCGTTCAAGGCGGGTTCGGTGTCGGAAGTCGTCTCGAAATACCTCGGGAGTTCGGTCGAGGTCCAACGGTAATCGACAGACCCTTTCGCGCGACGAACCGACCACCGAACATGAGCACGATTCGGGTCGTCTGGGGAACCGCGAGCGGGCCGACGAAGATGTCGTCCTACGACGCCGCGCTG
Organism: Haladaptatus sp. W1; assembly: GCF_001723155.1. NCBI lineage: Archaea > Methanobacteriati > Methanobacteriota > Halobacteria > Halobacteriales > Haladaptataceae > Haladaptatus > Haladaptatus sp. W1. The sequence continues at coordinate 1,321 of NZ_MEIH01000191.1, read as the reverse complement.
GCGGACGCGAACGTCCACAACTACAACCTCGTCTCCGTCTCGTCGGTTATCCCCGCCGACACGCCGGTCGAGACGGTCGGCACCGCGCCCGACCTCGGCCCCGCCGGAAATCGCCTGACCGTGGTGGAAGCCCGGGCGACGCGCGCCGGACCGGGGCACGTCTCCGCCGGACTCGGATGGAGCGAGAGCGACGGCGCGGGACTGTTCTACGAGGCGTCGGGCGAAACCGACGCGGCGGAAATCGAGGAACGGGTCCGGGCCGGATTGGAAGCAGGCCGGGAGCTACGCGACTGGGACTTCTCCGGCGAGGAGACGAAAATCGTCACCGCGGACGCCGAATCCGGGACGTACGTCACCGCCCTCGTCCTCGCGGTGTACGGCGAGAGCGATCCGATTTGTTAGTTTCCGGGGACGACGGGTTTATACCTCGCTCGCCCTTATCGAAGGGTAGCAGACCGCATGAATGGAAATACTCCCTACGCTGGCATTCCCGACGTGACGCAGGCCGGACAGCGCGCGTCCGTCGATGTCGACGAACTTACCCCCGAGCAGCGGCGCCACCTCCGGGATAGCGTCGCCGATATTGCGACGTTGACTCGCAAATACCTCCCCGAGGAGTACGTCATCGGTTCGCAGGTGACGAACAGTCTCACCGGTCCGCAGGCGTCCGTCTCGGTGCAACCTCCCGTCGGCCACATCGTCAGCGCTGGCTTCGAACCGGAGAAACACGAACTCGACGACGACGAACTCATCGACGCCGAGGAGCGCGACGAGGTAGCCCGCGGTCTCGCCGCCAGTGCTGCCCTCCAAGTCAAACAGGCGGTCGAGAACAAAATCACGCCGACCGCCCGTTAGGTGGCCGATTGGACGGCGGTCGAATGAACATCGCGTCGGCGAGGACGACCACCGACACGATGCCGGAGACGGTGATGCCGACGTGAAGCGGAATCGAAAGAGTTGCCGCCGCGACCAACCCCGCGAGCAACACGAGCGGAACGGCGAACAGAACGAAGTCGTAGTACGAAACCGGGACGCGAGCGATACGGCTACCGAATCGGTTTCTCACACGCACGATTGACACCTCCGACGGATACTATTACCGCGAAAAACTAAAACGTAACTTCCCCGCCTCGTGGTGACTGTGCGGGATTACTTGCCCCAGAACGGGTCGCGTTTGCGCTGTTTGTCGAGATACATCCGGAGCGCTTCGAGTTCGTCGCCGGGGATGTCCTCGGAAAGCTCCTGTTCCAGAATCTTGGCGTGTTTCTCGGGGAGTTCGATCCACAACTCGTCGCCCTCGTCAATCTGCCTGCCGACCGTC
>NZ_MEIH01000190.1:0-4651 GCF_001723155.1 Haladaptatus sp. W1 | reverse complement strand
CACGCGGGACGAATCGGTGATTTCGGCCTTCTTCGACCCGATTTCGAACCCGGAGGCGTGCGTATTTCGTGCTCCCCGTCGTCCGTCCATCGGGAGAGAACCATGACACAGCAATCTACCGGCCACGTCTCGCGGGTCACGCATTTCGCGCTGATAGTCGCGGACCAGGAGGCGGCCCTCGACTTCTACACCGAAACGCTCGGCTTCGAGAAGAAGGAGGACAGCGAGATGGGCGAAGACAGGTGGCTCACCGTCGCCCCCGCGGGACGGGAGGGCGTCCACATCATCCTCCGGTCCCCGGAGTGGTTCGACGGTCGGGACGCCGACAGATACGAGGAGTTGGTCGGCCACAACCCGATGATCGGCTTGGAGGTGGACGACTGTCACGCGACGTACGCCGACTTGCGCGAGCGCGGCGTCGAGTTCGCGTCCGAACCGCAGGAACGCGAGTACGGCGTCGAAGTCATCGCGTTCGACCCGGAGGGCAACGAACTCCTCTTCGTCGAACCGGCGCGCGCGTGACGGCTCTCACCCCGTTACGCTCGACCCGACGTACAGCACGACGACGAGGAATATCCACACCGCGTCCACGAAGTGCCAGTACATCGAGACCGTGCTGATCGACGTATCCCGTTCCGAGTCGTACTGGCCGCGAACCGCCCGACCGAGGACGACGAACAGCAAAACCACGCCGAGCGTGACGTGCAGACCGTGCAAGCCGGTCAGTCCGTAGAAAGCGCTCCCGAACAGCCCCGAGGTCAGGGTGAACCCCTCGCGGACGATGAAGTCGTAGTACTCGTACGCCTGCCCCGCGACGAACCCCACCCCGAGGACGACGGTGACGCCGAGGAGCGCGAGAAACCGCTTTTGCTTCCCCTTCCGGAGCGCGATGTGCGAGTAGTGGAGGGTGAAACTGCTCAGCACGAGGACGGTCGTGTTGACGAGCAGGAGCGATGTCAGCACGTCGGGCAGTTCCGCGGGCGGCCACGTGCCGACGCGGACGAAGAAGTAGTAGGTGAACACCGCGCCGAACGTGGCGATGTCGGTCAGCAGGAACGACACCATCGTCGCCTCGTAGGAGTACTTCTTCTCCGTGCTCGTCCCGTGTTGCCAGTAGTCGCGGAGGTAGGCCTGGTCGAGCCATCCGCCCAATCCGGTGACGAGCACGACGAAGCCGAGGAGCGCGAGAACGACCCCGGCGATTCCGGGGAACACGTCGGAGACGCTGCCCAGTATCGTCAACCCGAGTCCGAGGTACATGGTCGCCGCACCGCCCGCAGCGATGATGGGCCATCGACTTCGGTGATGCGCCGATTCGTGTTCGTCCGCGGACGCCTCGGTCGCCACTGGGTCGGCCATAGCCGATAGAGACACACCGTGGAACGGCAAAAATTCGACGGCGACGCTACAGCAGGTGTGCGCCGGAAAACGAGACGGTCGTCCGGTTCGGGAGCACGTCCTCGACGCCCACCGCGAAGACGGTTTCGCCGAGCATCGCCATGCTCGCCGCGCCGCCCGCCGTCTCCACGTCGGCCACGGTGTCCCGAACCGTGTCCGTGGGGAGTTCTATCTCCCGTGCGAACGACCACGCGTCCCGCGTGAGGCGTTCCAAGGATGGCTCGCGCGGCAGCGAATCGAGCGTCTTCCCGCCGACGCGTCCGATTCGCGCCATCAGGTCCGGATTACCCAGCGTCTCGCTGGTCGCCATCCCGCCGAACGAGACGTACTCGATGGCGTCGGTTGGTTCCCAGCGGCGGCGACCCGACCCGTCGTTCATCAGCGCGCCGCCCGCCGTCTGGATGAACACGTCGCCCAGCCCAGTTCCGGCGTTCACCTCGGCGACGTGCGAGGCGTGTACGAGGTCCTCCCGCGAGCGTCCGAGTTCGAACTCCGCGTTCGCCGCGAGCGCGGTTGCGAGCGTGGCCGCGCCGCTCGCGCCGAAGCCACACCCGATGGGAATGTCGTGTTCGAGTTCCACGCGGGCGGTGCATCCCAACTCGTCGAGCACGCCGGAAACGGGTTCGAAGTCGGTTTCCTCGCCGTCGAGCAGTATCTGGGTTTCGTCCGCCGCCCGCACCGACGCGACGACCCCATCCTCGATAGCCATGCTCGCGCCTCTCGACTCGTCGCCCGACTCGGCCGGTGCGAACACCGCCGTCACGCTTCCCGGAGCGAACGCTCTCATACTCGTCTCAAGGCGAAAACGGCCCTTCAATCTCCCGTCTGCGGAATGCGGCGCCGGAAACGGTCACGCGAGCGAGCGGATTAGAGTGTGTCTAAACTCCGGGGCGGTCACATCCCCCCGTCGTCGAATTCGAGGGTGACGTCGAGGAGGTCGGAGAGAACGTCCGGGAACGAGACGACTTCCACTCGCTCTTCGTCGTCGGGGAGGTGAACGATTCCGGCGGCGACGAGCCGCGGAATGTCGGTGTGGTGGAGTTCGGTGTAGATGTGGACGTGTTCCTGCCCCGAGAGGGGTTCGTCCCGGTCGGCGTCCATCCACCCCGCCACGTTGTCCGCGAGACGCGTGACCGTGGTCTCGTCGTGCCGCCGGAGGTGGTACAGCGCGTACCGTCTGCGCGGTTCCGTGAGAATCTGCAACAGTGCTCGTAACGAGGTTTCGTCGCCGTCCATGTCTTCGCCTACCGACGCATGCGTTTCCAGCGGGACGTAATAAAATACCGGGAAAGCCCGCGTCGGGCAAAGTTATAGTCCCCGCTCGGAATGGTAGGGTATGGTCGACTTTCTGCCCTCCACCGTCGATTCCGTCGCGGACGAGGACCGCGACCCGCGAGTCGTCGGCGTCGACAGCGAGGACGCGGACGCGCTGGTCGCCGCCCTCTCCTCGCAGACCGGACGCGATATCCTCGCGGCTCTGTACGAGGAACCGGCGACCCCGGCAACCATCGCGGAACGCGTCGAGACGTCGCTCCAGAACGTGCAGTACCACCTCGGAAAGTTGGAAGACGGCAACCTCGTCGAGGTTGCAGACACGGCCTACTCCAGCAAGGGGCGCGAAATGAAGGTGTACGCGCCGACCGCGGAACCGCTCGTCCTCTTCGCCGGGAACGAGTCGGATACCGTCGGACTGAAATCCGCCCTCTCGAACCTGTTCGGCGGCCTCGGCGTCCTCGGGCTGGCGAGCCTCGTCGTCCAGCGACTCGCCACGAACAGACCGATCATCGGACCCATCTTCCAGATGGGGTCGAGCGGCAACGCCGACAGCGGCGAGAAGGTAGCGACGACGACGGCACGAAGCGCCGACGCGGGCGGCAGCGCCGGAAACGCGGCGACGACGACCCGCGCACCCGCCGACGGCGGAACGACCCACGAGGCGGCCCGGACGACGGCGGAAGCCGCGACGACGGTCGCGGACAAGACGACGACCGCGCTGCATGCGAGCACGACCAGCACGACGCGGACCATCGCCGAGAGCGCGTCGGGTTCCGGTATCCCACCCGGAGCGCTCTTTTTCGCCGGTGGCGCGCTGATTCTCGTGCTCGCTTTCTTCGTCTGGTATCGCCGGGAGAAACGGAGCGGGCAACGCTAAGCCTCTCGGGGTCGTCTCTGAGGACGGCCGATGTTCGACCGAAGAACCGTCCACTGGGCCGGGACACGCGCCATCGCGTTCGGAGCGGCGTTGGTCGTCCTCTCGCTTCCGCTCGTCATCATGGGCGTCGCCGACGCTCTTGCCGACGCGGCGTCGATTACGACGGCGATAGACGTGCTGATTCACCTCGCTCCGGTCGAGGCGGTCCACCGAGACTCGTGGACGCCGCTCTCGCTCGGACTTCTGGGCGTCGGAATCGGGTGCTGGTCGCTCGGCGTCGGATTCTTGTTACAGGGCCGAACGGAACGGTAGAAAACCGATGGATAGCGGTGCGGTGGCAAGGAGATGGTGTGGCGCGGGGTGCTGGTTGGTGGTGGATGATGTTCGATATGTTACGACAACGCTGTGTGCGCCACAGTTCGTGGCTGGCACGGGCGATAGAAAAACATCACTAGTTGTACTATATACGACCCAATAGCGGACGGTACCCGCTTCGACGCGTGTCAACACCCGAAATCATTTGTTCCTGCTTCGTTTTCCAAGGGGTATGGACGTATTCGAGCGACTCGAAGCCCTCCTGCAGCAATTCCGTCGAAACGTGGGTGCCGAAACGGTGTACGGAACGCCGATACAGGTCGGCAACCGAACAATCATCCCGATAGCGAAGGTGAGCTACGGGTTCGGCGGCGTCGGCGGTTCGGACGGCAGTCGAATGGGCGGCGGTGCGGGGGCGGCCCCAATCGGCGCGCTCGAAGTGTCGCCCGAAGGGACGCGATTCGTGCGGTTTTCGGAGTCGCGGCGGACGCTCGCGGCGCTCGGTCTCGGTATCGCCATCGGCCTGCTCGTGCGTCGTCGCGTCTGAGAACCCGACCGTCCGGTCAGCGGGAGAGTCCCGTCGCCGGTCGAAAGACGGCGAAGTCGAAGCGGTCTATCTTTCTGAGGCCGACAAACAGGAGGGCGGCTACGACGACCGGAATCCAGTGTTCGAAGTAGAGGTTCATCGCACCCCAGAGGATGACGAAGCTCACCATGTCGTCCAGCATGAACTCACAGGAGTCGAGTCTGTCGCGGAGCGCCCGCCAATCGAATCCGAGTTCGACG
>NZ_MEIH01000189.1:0-3610 GCF_001723155.1 Haladaptatus sp. W1 | reverse complement strand
AGCGACTCCATCGGCGGTGCCGTCGTCACCGATGACACCGACCTCGCCGATGAAATCGGCTTCCTCCAGCAGGTCGGTATGGGTAACATGCTCGCGCCCTTCGACGCCTTCCTGACCCTCCGCGGGTTGAAGACGCTCCCGCTCCGCATGCGTCAGCACGAATCCAACGCCGCCGAAATCGCCGCCTATCTGGACGAACACGAGAAAGTTTCGACCATCTACTACCCCGGACTCGAATCCCATCCGCAGTACGACCTCGCCCAGCGACAGATGGAGGGTGCCGGTGGCGTCCTCTCGTTCGAACTCGACGGCGAATTGCCCGACGTGGAACGCTTCGTCGCCGAACTGGACGAGTTCCCGCTGGCCGTCAGCCTCGGCGGCGTGGAGTCGCTCATCGAACACCCGGCGAGCATGACCCACGCGCCGCTGACGCCCGAGGAGCGCGCCGAAATCGGCATCTCGGATTCGCTGCTCCGCGTCTCGGTCGGCGTCGAACACCCGAAGGACCTCATCGCCGACTTGGAGTCCGCGTTCGACGCGATAGAATAGGATAGAAGGACCTCGAAACGGTATTTTTCGGGCACTGGCCGCGCTAGTCCGCCGTGCCGATGAGCACCGCGTCCCGAATCTCCAGCGCGTTCTCGAACTCTTCGGTCCGCCCCTCCTCCCGCCCGATTCGTCGGAACTGTTCCTCGTGTGCCCGTCGAACCGCGTCCCGCTCGCGGCGTTCGAAGCCGAGGCGGTCGCCGACCGTCTTCCAGTGGCCCGTCTCCACGAGGAAGACGCTCCGCTCGGGCGTTTCGTGAATCCGCTCGTACTCCCGTCGATAGTTGTCGATTCGCGGTCCGAGGTCGGCCTGCACCGTGGGAAGGAGTTCCGAGAGACGTTCGAGCGGCACGCTGGCTTTAGCACCCGCCAGCACGACGATTTGCCCGTCAATGGGATGGGAATGAGGGGTCATGGGTCGTCTTCCTACGGTGCTATCCCCCGCCCGCATCGCTTTCTGTGAAAACTTCGGGACGACAGAATCGAGGGACTCCTCGTCACCCTCGAAGGCGATGGTCACCTCGGTCAACTCCACCGTCGGGCCGATGCTCACCGTCTCCGAGGAGAGCGAGGCCTCCCACTCCTCGGCGACGACTGTCCCGTCGTCACGTACCTCCCCGCCGAGGTTTTCGAGGTACTTCCGCGCGAGTCGCTCACTGATTCCCCGGAAGGATTTCTCGCGTCTCATCTATCCACCTGCAACCGGGGGGAAGATGCTCAGCCTGTCGCCGTCCGAGAGGGAGGTCTCTCGACCGTCGATGTGCACGACGTCCTTTCCGTTTCGCATGATGGAGAGCTGTGGTCTGAGGTCGCCGTCCTCGAAGAAATCGAGGTCGTGGTACTCCTCGGTCAGCGATTCGAGCACCTCGCCGACCGTCGTGTCGTCCTCGTACTCCCGTTCCAGCGTCTTCTGTCCGACCGCTTCGCGGAAGTTCGCGAAGAACCGAAGGGTGAGTTCCATATCGGACAATGACCCGCGGCGACCATAAACGTCCAGTTCGCGGCGAGCGGTTTCACGGTCGCTTCGCGCCGAGCGCACCGACGACGACGCCAGCCAGCAGGAGGCAGACGACCGTACCCGCGAGCACGGGGATACCACCGTCGCCGACCAGCAGTCGGCCGAGTTCCGCGAGCGCGCCGTCGGTATCGACGAACAGCACCGCACCGCCGCCGAGAGCGGCGAGCGAGAGCACCGTCGCCAGAAGGCCGTGCATACCGCCGCGGGTCGAATCCCCGCCCGCGAACCGTCCCGCGGCGTAGCTGCCGAGCGGAAACGCGAAGGTACTCGCGAGTGCCGTCCCGCCGACGAGGGTGTCCGAAACGCGGAGGAGAACGAGGAGCGCCGGGGCGAGATGCGCACCGAGCGCCACGACCATGCCGACCGCGATGGCTCCGCCGTCGATTCGTGACGAGGGCGACGCCCGGCTTTTCGCCCGACGGACGCGGGTCAGCGGTGCGTCGCCGTCGTCGTCGCTCATCGGCCGGGACGGATACCGTCGGTGACGAGACGGGCGTTCCGCTCGCGGTCGATGTGCGACGACAGTTCCTCGTGGTCGTACAACTGCTGGATGAGCGATGCGTGGAGGTCCCGCCACGCCATCGCGTAGATGGGCGATTGCCCCCACGCGCGGAGTTCGGCGACGAAATCGTCGTACTGCTCCCAGCGACTCTCGAAGCGTTCGAGAACGTCCACGGCGGCGCTGGCGAGTTCGTCGTTCTCGTCGAGTCGGTTGAGTCGCCGTTCCCACCCGGCGACGGCCTCCTGCATGTCGCGCGCCGCCGAATCGCCGTCCTCCGGGAGCGAATTGATGATGGTCTCGGGTACCGAAAGCGAAATTTCGTCCATGCTACTCGATTGTTCGCTCTCCGTCAAAAACGCTTGGCTCGATTTTCGGGTCGGGGGATTTATGTGGACTTTTCGGGTCCGGCGACTTACGCGGACTTCGCGTTCGTCAGCCGTTCGAACTGGTCGTCGGACAGCGACACCTCGGTCGCGGCGAGGTTCTCCGCCAACTGTTCGACGGTTCGTGCGCCGATGATGGGCGCGGTCACCGCGTCGTGTTTCAGCAACCACGCGAGACTGACCTTGGCGGGCGTCGTTTCGAGTTCGTCGGCGACGGCTTCGACGACTTCGAGCACGTCGAAGTTCTCCTCGGTGAGGTAGCTGTCGCGGAACTGCTGGTCGGTCGCGCCGCGGGTTCCCTCCGCCGGTTCCTCGTTCCGAGAGTATTTGCCCGTCAGGAACCCGCCGCCCAGCGGCGACCACGGAATGATGCCGATGTCGTAGTCGTCGCACATCGGAATGTAGTTCGGTTCGACTTCGCGGTTGACGAGGTTGTATCGCGGCTGTGCGAGGCGGAACGGTTCGTACTCCATCTCGTTCGCCTTGACGACCTTCCACGCGTTGGGTTCGAGCGTCGAGGTGCCGAGGTAGTTCACTTTTCCGTCGCGGACGAAGCCGTCCAGGGTGCGCATGAACTCGTCGGCGGGCGTGTCGTCGTCCCAGCGGTGGATGTAGAGGAGGTCCACGTAGTCCGTCCCGAGGCGGTCGAGGATGAGGTCCATCTGTCGCCGGAGGTGCTTCCGGGAGAGACCCCGGCCGTTCGGGTCGTCCGTCCGCGTCGGCCAGTAGATTTTGGATGCGATGACGAAATCCTCGCGGTCGCGGTCGGCGAGCCAGTTGCCGATGTATTTCTCGCTCTCGCCGTCGCCGTACATGTCGGCGGTGTCTATGAAGTTGCCGCCCGCTTCGGCGTAGGCGTTGAGGAGTTCGTGGGCGCGGTCCTCGCCGATTTCGACCGTCCCCTCGTCGTTTTCGCGGCCGAATCGCCAAGTTCCGAACGCGATTTCGCTGACTTTCGTGCCGGTCGTCCCCAACGAGACGGTTTCGAGTCCCATGTTCGGGTCTATTCGTGGGTGGCGGTTAAATCGACCGAAGGAGAGACGACGGAGCGACAGCGGGGTGACAGTGGAGGCGTGCCAGCGGGGTGACGGAGGGAGAACGAGCGGGGACGGACTATTCCTGACCGTAGGCGTGTCCGACGAAGAGCGCGATGACGTTGCA
>NZ_MEIH01000188.1:0-5905 GCF_001723155.1 Haladaptatus sp. W1 | reverse complement strand
AACTGCAATCGCAAAACAACCAAAGTCACTTCGTAGCGAGCGGGCGGGGACTTTCTGGACCTCTGCGTAGTCGCTGCAATCTCGTTGACCCACCCGTGTAGTCGCTGCAATCTCACTCACAATTTGCTGTCTAGCAAACGGGTATGGGCGTTCTGGCCCTTCTTCGCGGTTGCTCCTACCCCTCCACGTACTCGAACACCTGAAAAACAGAAAGCCCGACGTCACATCCCGCGAGTCCGTCCCTTCTTCGTCACCAGAGTTCTTCGGAGAGGTCGAACGTCTCGTCGCCCTCCAAGACGTGAACTTCGGCGTCGTTGCCGGTGGCCTCCACCTCGCGCACGAAGTCCTCGGGGTCCTGCTCGATGGGCGGGAACGTGTCGTAGTGCATCGGGAACGCGTAGTCGGCGTCCACCCAGTCCACCGCGACGGCGGCCTGCCACGGTCCCATCGTGAAGTGGTCGCCGATGGGAACCGCGACGGCGTCGGGTTCGAGGAACGGGCCGATGACGTCGCGCATCTCGGTCATCAGGGAGGTGTCGCCCGCGTGGTAGAACGTCTCGCTCTCCTCGTCGGAGACTTGGGTCGGCTTGGTGTCGCTGATGACGTAGCCTGCGGGCATCCCGCCGGAGGAACCGTAGCCCGTGTCGAGGCCGTTGGTGTGGTCGGCGCGAACCATCGTGACGTAGGCGTCATCGGCTTCGAAGGTGCCGCCCATGTTCATCCCGGTACCGTCCTCGATGCCGTACTCGTCGGTCACGTAACCGATAACCTCCGGCGTGGCGACGAAGTGCGCGTCGCGGAACCGGTCGGAGTCCGCGATGTGGTCCGCGTGCCCGTGCGTGAGGAGCACGTAGTCCGGGTCCAACTCCTCTGGGTCCGTGTCCGTCTTCGGATTGTCGAAGAACGGGTCGATGAGGAGTTCCGTGTCGCCGACGGTGACGTGCCATGTCGAGTGTCCGTACCAAGTAAGCTCCATGGTGTACGTTGGGATACTGCCTAAACCGTCTTAAAAGATGTTGGCGGCGGGTGGGGTGTTACCGGAGTCCGAACCGTTTTGCCCCCTGAATACGACACCCAGCGTATGCATCGAGTCCGATTCCGCGACCCGGCAGGGTCGGTTAGAACCGGCGAATGGCGCGACGGTGAACTCCGATTCGGGGGCGACAGCTACGCGCCCGAGGAGGTCGAACTCCTCGCACCGACGGAACCGACGAAGGTCGTCTGTGTGGGTCTGAACTACGCCGACCACGCGGCCGAACGAAACAAGGACGTTCCCACGCGTCCGCTACTGTTCCTCAAGCCGCCGAACACCGTCGCGTCCCACGGCGACACCATCACGCTCCCGGCCGGAAAGGAGCGCATCGACCACGAGGCGGAACTCGGCGTCGTCATCGGCGACCAGTGTCGGAACGTCGCCGAGGAGGACGCGATGGACGTCGTTGACGGCTTCACGTGCGTGAACGACATCTCGAACCGCGACGACCAGGATTTGGAGCAGAACTGGGTCCGCGGCAAGGCGTTCGACAACTCCTGCCCACTCGGGCCGGTCGTGGCGTCGCCCGAGGACGTTCCGGAGGACGCCCGCGTGCAACTCCGCGTCAACGGCGAGGTGCGACAGGAGTCCTCGCGCGACCAGTTCATCTTCTCCGTCCCGGAACTCATCGCCGAAATAACGACCTATCTCACGCTGGAACCGGGCGACGTCATCATCACCGGCACGCCGTCGGGGGTCGCGCCGCTCGAAGACGGCGATACCGTCGAAGTCGAGATAGAGGGAATCGGAACGCTCGAACACGACGTTCGAATTCCGTAGCAATCGGGAAAACTGATTTTTTCGAGGCGGCGAACCCGCGATTACAGCACGCTCCACGCCTTGATGGCGCGGTTGTACGACGAGATGTCGGCGATCCAGCGCGCCGCGATGGCCTTCTTCAGGACCTCCGCGGGCGTGGAGTTGAAGGTGCTGATGGGGAAGTCCATCCCGGCGACTTTGACGTCGTGAGCGACGGCCTCGTCACCGATGGAGATGACGGTCCCCTTGTTGTTGTACGTCCACGTTGTGAGCGGCTGGCCGTAGATGGCGCGGGCGACGTTCTCGCCGACGACTTCGGCAGCCTGCCACGCGGCCTGGGCGGTCGGCGGTGCCGGGTTCTCGCCCTGGTCGATGATGGCACAGTCGCCGATGGCGAACACGCGGTCGTCGCTGGTCTGGAAGTTGGATTCGGTGGTGACGCGGTTGTGTTCGTTGTCGAGTCCGCAGTCGTCCATGGCGTCGCGGCCCGTCACGCCGCCGGTCCAGACGAACACGTCGTAGTCGAGGGCGTCGCCCTCGTCGAACTGAATCTCGTCCTCGGTGGCTTCGGTAATCGGGTCGCCGGTCAGGATGTTGATGTCCTTTTCGAGGACGTACTTCTTCACCGTCCCCTGCAGTTCGGGGTCCTGTCCGGGCATGATTTCGTCGAGCGCCTCGACGAGGTAGATGTCGATTGGTGCGCGGTGCTTGTCGCGGTACTCCGCGATTTCACCGGCGCTCTGGATGCCGGACAGTCCGGCCCCGCCGATGACGATCTTCGCCGGGTCGTTGCGGGAGGCGGTCTTGGCAGCCTCCTTCACTTGGTCGTGGATTTCGAGCGCGTCGTCCAGACTCTTCAGCGTGAGAGCGTTCTCCGCCATGCCCGGGATGCCGTAGTAGGCCGTCTTGCTGCCGAGCGCGGCGACGAGATAATCGTATTCGAGGTCGTCACCGTCTTCCAGTTCGACCGTTCGGTCGTCCGTGTCGATGTCCACAACGGTGTCCTGCACGAAGCGCGTGCTCGGGGACTTGATCTCGTGAATCGGGAGCGTAATCTTGTCCTTCGCTCGCGGGTCACGGATAACACGGTGGGATTCGTGCAGTACAAGGTGGTAGTCCTTGTCCGACACCCACGTAATGTCAGCGTCATCGAGTTCTTCTTCGAGTTGCTGTATCGCGCCAGCACCAGCGTAGCCAGCACCGAGCACGACGACCTTCGAAGTCATATCCGAACATCGGGATTCATACGATACAAAGGTGTTGAAACCCGCAAGCGGGTGCGTGATATTCACACTCTCCCTAAATCTGACCGGACGTGTTGGTTACAAGCATTAAAGGTGGTCGCGCCAAACTATCCGCTACTTATGAGTAATCACGAACTGCGCAAAGAGGCACACGACCTCGACGTGACGGTGTGGGTCGGCAAGAGCGGCGTCGGTGCCGTCACCGAGGAACTGAAGAACCAACTGCAAAACGAGAAGCTCGTGAAGGTGAAGTTCCTCCGAGCGGCCCGCGGCGGTACCTCGACCGACGAACTCGCGGACGAACTGGCTGACGAGGTGAACGCCGAACTCGTCGAAACGCGTGGGAACACGGCGGTGTACCACTGATGGAACCGCTACCCGGACTCAGTGGTATCTTCGGCGATAACGCGGGGGTCGTGACACAAGCAATTTACTTCGTCGTCTCGTTTGTCGCCCTCTATCTGCTCGGTAGAATCGTCGTCATACCGATGGTAAAACGCCTACTCGACAGGCGTGGATACGACGATAGCGTCAAGAAACCACTTACAAAGATAACGCAGTTGGTCGTCCTGTTCGTGGCAGTCGCACTCGCGTTCGGGTTTGCCGAGCTTGGGAACTTCCTCACCGCGTTCGCCACCATCGGTGCCGCCGCGACGTTGGCCGTCGGCTTCGCGTTACAGGACCTCATCGCCAACTTCGTCGCCGGGTGTTCATCTTCACCGACAAACCGTTCAAAATCGGCGACTGGATAGAGTGGGACGACGGCAGCTACTCCGGTATCGTGGAGGACATCGACCTCCGCGTAACCCGCGTTCGAACGTTCGACAACGAACTTCTGACGGTGCCGAACTCGGTGCTGACCGACGGCGTTATCAAGAACCCCGTCGCCAAGGACAAACTCCGCATCCAGTTCCTCTTCGGCGTCGGCTACGACGACGACATCCACAGGGCGACCGAGATCATCATCGAGGAGGCCGAGAAACACTCGGACATCCTCGATACCCCCGAACCGTCGGTTCGGCTCACCGAACTCGGCGACTCCTCCGTGGGGCTCAAATCCCGCTTCTGGATTTCGGACCCGAAGCGCAGTGACTTCGTGAAGACGCGCGGCGAGTACGTCACCGCGGTCAAACAGCGCTTCGACGAGGAGGGTATCGACATCCCGTACCCCTACCGCAACCTCGCGGGGGGAATCGAGATTTCGAACCCGTCCGAGTTGGCGGTGCTGTCGGGAGACTGAGGCGGCCATCGTCGCCCGTCGTCCCGGCGGTCGTGGAACAGCGTTGAAGTAGACCGGGCGTTATTTTTCGGTATGAACGGCAGTCGAAGAACCTTCCTCTCTACCGTCGGTTCCGTTTCGGTCGGTGGCACGGTCCTCCTCGCGGGGTGTGCTGGGAGCGACTCGGGCGGGAACGCGAACGGCCGGACGACAGACGTATCGTCCGGGGCGGAGTCGGCGGACTCGACGGCGACGACGGAGACGACCTCGACGGAAATACAAACGGTCTCGACGGCGACGATACGCGACGGGACGGAACAGGAGACGACTATTTACGAGATTCGCTCGGAGTCCCCCGGCCCGACCGCGTTCGTCGAAGGGGGAATACACGGCAACGAAGAGAGCGGGTACTGGGCCGCGGACGCCATCAGGAAGTGGGACATCGACCCGGAACGCTCGTCGTCCTCCCGAAAGCGAACGTTCGCGGCGTGCGCCACGAACGTCGGGAGTGGCCGCCGGGAATGGACTTGAACAGAAAGTTCCCCATCGGGGAACCGCCGACGAACGCGCTCGCGAAGGCGGTTTGGAGCGCCATCGAGGAGTACGACCCGGACCTGTTCATCGACCTTCACAGCTCCAAGGGAATCTTGCGACGCGAGGGCGACGAGGGCGTCGGACAGAACGTGTTCCGCTCGAAACACGACGAAATCGTCACGAGCGTCGATGCGGCGGTCGAACGGTTGAACGACGAGTACGTCACCGGCTACAAACCGGTTTACGACTTCGTTCACACGCCCGTGAGCGAGACGAAACTACGACACAACGCCGATGCTCGTCAACAAGGTGCGGGCGGACCGCGACGTGCCGTCGTGTCTCTTCGAGGTCACTCAGGACGACGTGAAACCCGAAAAGTGCGCTCGCTGGACGCGGGCATTCGTCGATAGCATGCTCGATTCGTGGGGGATTCGGTCGTCACGACTGAACGGATAGGGTTCGGTCGAACCGAGACGACATCTGTATTCGGGACGGCGTTTGGATTCGGGGCGACATCTCTATTCGAGACGGCGTTTCGACTCGGCGGTAAGAATGCGATATGAATGTGGACGGCCGGGGTTGCCCGGCGTTCCGGACCGGGGAATCCCGGTTGCCTCCTCCACCCCGCGATCCGACGAGCGACAGCTGTTCGGCGGTCCGCTGCTCACTTCCGTGCCTGACGGATTGCCACCGACTAACCGCGACGGGACACCCCTGCGAGTGTTCGCCACGGACCGCTGGCCCCGTCGGACGAGGCTTCTGCGTTGGCTTTCGGGGCCCGGCCCGGTCTGACCGGACGTACCCGGAGTTTGGTTCCCGCTCAAGACCATAGCGCGGGCGGGGAGCAGGGCCTAACTGCCCAACCTAGTCCACTTCCTTCTACTCCACTCTGACTTAAGGGCCTTTCGGGTTCGGAATGGCGTCGGGCTTCGACTTTGGCCCGGAAGTCACCCGACCGTGGCGATGGCCACGACGTTCGAGACGACGACGAGCAGTCCGACGACGAGATAGACGATGCTTCCGAGTCGAAACGTCCGACGCGACCGCTGGGTCCATCCCGAGAGGACCACGAGGAGGAGGACGGTCGCCGCTTTGAGAAGAAGCAACCCGAACAGT
>NZ_MEIH01000187.1:0-4980 GCF_001723155.1 Haladaptatus sp. W1 | reverse complement strand
CCTGCCCGAACTCATCGTCTTCGGTGCCCGCGCGGGCCGCCACGCCGCTGGCAAGGACCTCGGCGAGGCCGAAATCTCCACCGGCAAGACCGACGACGCCGAGATGGGCGAGGTCGACACGCCCGTCGAACCAGGTGCGGTCGCGTCGGACGACGACAGCGCGGTCGCCGATGGCGGCGCGACGTTCGCCGACCCGACCCAGACCGTCGAAGCCACGCTGGAAGCAGAACGCAACCGCGTCGAATCCCTCCTCGAAAAGGACGACGGCATCCAGCAGGCCGAACTCCGGTCCAAGCTCCAGAAGTCGATGACGGCGAACGTCAACGTCTTCCGAAACGAGGACGGTCTGAAGCAGGCGCTCCGCGACATCCGCGAAGTCCGCGAGGAGTATCAGGACGTGTACGTCAACGACCCGTCGCGCACGTTCAACACCGACCTCATCCACACCATCGAGATGCAGAACCTCATCGACCTCGCGGAGGCCATCACGCTCGGTGCGCTGGCCCGCGACGAGTTCCGCGGTGCCCACTGGCGACAGGAGAACCAGGAGCGCCGTGACGACGTGTGGCTGAAACACACGCTCCTCTCGTGGGAGGACGGCACGCCGCAACTCTGGTACAAGCCGACCATCCTCAAAGGCGAGAACAAGACGTACGAGCCGAAAGAGCGGTCGTACTAATTCACCTTTTACGACGGTCGAAAGCCAGCGGTCGGGGTGCTTCGACCCGACCGCTGGCAGTCTTCCTATGAAATCTGACGACATCACGAAAATCCTCTATTTTCGAACGATTTTGCCGAACGACTCGCCCAGCGAGTCGTTCGGCCCCATTCAGTCGGTAGCCCGGGAAATCGAAGATTTTCCGGTGTCTCACAATCGCGCCGCGGTCGTGATGGCTCGAAAGATCGGCGGTCTTTCGGTGAGTGATGGACCCCGCGGTGGCGCGTTCTGCTAATTTCTGTTGATTGTGTCACCTGCCGATTCCCGGTAGGTTCGTTGCTCGCCGTTTTCAGTGTTGTCGAGTCGCGTAGGAGGAGTCTGTTCGTGCGCTTTCGTCGGTACGTTCGTCGGCCGGTCCGGTGCGTCAAGTCGTTCGTCTCATCCGGCGAATCCGAGCGTCGTGAGGAGCGCGTTGACGCTCCATCCAGTCGCATCGACGAGCTTGTAGCCGAGGTAGATTCCGACGATTCCCATGATGCCCGGCAGTTCGGGCGGAGCGGGAATCGGCACGCCGACGAACTTGAACAGTGCGCCGGTCAGCAGTCCGGTCAGTAGCGCGAGCGCGGTCAGTGTGTATTCCATCGGATGTGGACTGCGGAGACTGCAGTGAAAAGTAGTTCGGAGTTAGCGACACTGAGAGAGTGTTTGTGCCCCCGCCAGTGGCATAGAAATCCACGCCTCGTCCCGTGTAATGTCCGCGATGATGGCCAACTGGTTACCGTCGTCGTCCTCGTCGACGGCGAACATCACGTCGCCGTCGGGAGCCTGTTCGTCCGAGTCGTCGGTTGCGCGTGTCCAATTCAGAGTCGATCACCGTGGTTCGCCCGCCGTTACTGAGCGAGCACAGGGGGTACATCTCATTTCTCCTCCTTTGTTATGGACTTCCTTCGGCGTTACAAGAACCCCTTACCGGGCCGAAAACGTCAGTTTCGCCCATTCGGACGGTTCGTAGGCGAGGCGAACCACGCCGGGTGGATGGTACGCGCTGGATAACAAAGTACCAGCCGAGAATACGACCTTCACGGACTGATTTCCATGTCTCACGGAGAACAACGGACGGACCAGCACCGCACGAAGACAACCCGTGGGTTCCCACCGACATGAGTCACGAAACGAACGACTCGTTGTGGACCCGTCTCACGCGTCCGGTGTTGGAGTTCCCCGTCGATTTGGCCGTGCTCGGTATCGTCGTGATACTCCTGTCGCTTGCACTCGTCCAACCTGTCGTGTACGGGACGCCGCTCGCCGTCGCGCTGGGCCTCCCGCTCGTGTTCTTCGCGCCGGGGTACGCCCTCGTCGCGTTGTTGTTCCCGCAAGCGGGGGCGTCGAAGTCGTCGAAGTGGGCGAGTCCGAGTCGGGTCCGCCAACACGGCGTCACGGCAGGCGAACGCTGTGCGCTCTCGTTCGGGGTCAGCGTCGCCTTGCTTACGCCACTCGGCGTGCTGTTCTCGCTCGCCCACCTTCCCTTCATCCCGATGTACGTCATCGGCGCAATCGCCGGTTTCACGCTCCTCGTCTCGCTCTTCGCCGTGGTTCGCCGGTTCAACGTTCCGGAGAAGGACCGGCTATCGGTGTCCGTTCGCGGCGGTGCGGCGCACCTGTACCGCACCATCTTTCACGAGGACTCGGCGGTCGACGTGGCGCTCAACCTCGCGCTCGTCCTGTCGGTCGTGGTCGCGCTGACGACCGTCGGCTTCGCCGTCGCCGCCCCGCAGGACGGCGAGCACTTCTCCGACCTGTCGCTGTACACGAAAGGGGAGAACGGAAACTACGTCACCGAGGGCTATCCCACGAACATCACCGCGGGCGACTCGAAACCCGTGTTCGTCGGCATCCAGAACCACGAAGACCGGTCGGTCGAGTACACGGTCGTCGTCCAACTACAACGCGTGGAACAGCGTCCGAACGGGGGTGCACGCGTCATCGAACGGACGGAGTTGGGTCGCCTCGACCATCGAATCGATGCGGGCGACTCGTGGCGAACCCGGTACGACATCGAACCGAGCATGACGGGTGAGGACCTCCGTCTCGTGTTCCTGTTGTACAAGGGCGACCCGCCGAGCGACCCCGCGACGAACAACGCCGCACAACAAACCCAGATTTGGATAAACGTATCCGGATAATGTGGCCGTGGGAACATCTCGCGTTCGGGTATCTCGCCTACTCCGGCTACACGCGGCTCCGAACGGGCCGCGCGCCGCGGAGCGATGCGGTGGTCGTCCTCGGCGTGGCGACCCAACTTCCAGACCTCGTGGACAAGCCGCTCGCGTGGTCGCTTTCGGTGCTTCCGAGCGGGCACTCGCTGGCCCACTCGCTCCTGACCGCGCTTCCGCTGTCGGTGGTCGCGCTCGTGTTGGCCCACCGCGCGAAGCGAACCGACATCGGCGTCGCGTTCGCGGTTGGCTACCTCTCGCACCTCGCGGGCGACATCATCTACCCCGCCGCAGTCGGCCAAACTCCGTCGTTCGACTTCCTGCTCTGGCCCCTCGTCCCCGTTCCCACCGACCAGTCGAGCATGGGATTTCTGGCCCGATTCCACGAGTACTTCGGGGAGTACGTGACGTACTTCGGCGACCCGGCGATTCGGGGATACATCGCGCTCGAACTCGGCCTACTGCTCGGGGTGTTCTTCCTCTGGCTCTTCGACGGAATGCCCGGAATACCCCGACGAATCGTTCGTTACGCGCCGGTAATTGGCCGATAACGTCCATCGGCTGACGTTTCTTATTCCTCGGACAGCACCGTTCCGCAGTGGTGACAGACGTCGTTCTCGCGGTCGTTTCTCGCGCCACACGACGGACAGTTCGTTTTCTCCGACGGGTCCTTGGATGTCCCGTTCGACTCCGACAGTCCGATGCCAACCAATGCTAATCCCGCGACGATGATACCGACTTGGCCGAAAAAGGAGCCGATTCCGAAGAATACCAGCGCGAGTCCGGCCGTGACGAGCGGATTCTCCATACTTCGACAACCGACGTCCGGATAAAAAGTCTTGGCAGTCGAATTGACTATCTGAATCGCTTGTACACGTCCGTCAGCAGGTTCATCATCCGCGTCCCGCGCTCCAGACTGTGATAGCGAACGAGTTCCGGGTTGAACTTCGCCTTGTAGCCACAGAGTCGGCGCTCATTCGCGCCCACGAGGTCGTAGCGCGGGATTCCCTCGTCCATCGCGTCGCGCATGATGGCCCAGTCCACGAGGTCGTTGATGGGCACGTCGAGGTCGTGTTTCGCGCCGCCCTGCCACCGGTACACCCGTTCGTCGTCCGCCAGTGCTATCATTCCGCCCGCGAACTCGCCGTCCACGTCACAGACGTAGGGTCGGACCGCGCCGTCGGGCAGAAATCGGTAGAGGTCAACGACGAACTGCGGGGAGAGGCGGTACGGTTCGTCCTGCTCGTCGTGGCGGGCTTTCACCTGTCCGATGATTTTACGAATCGCTTCCGGCCCGCCGACGTGGATTTCGTACCGGTCGTCGTCGGTCCTGATGTTGCTGCGGGCGTCGCCGCTGAAGCTCGCCAATACATCCTCTTCGCCGGGTGTGAGGTCCACCTCGTAGGTGTGTCGCGGCTGGATTTCGAACTCGTTCCACTCGAAGGGACGAACGTCGTCGTAGGTCCCACCCGTCCGAACGTGGACGTACTTCGGCGCGTACTCGCGGTCGAGCCAATCGAGACAGCCGTCGATGAACCGGCGGTGTCGTCGCTCGGCCTTTCGTCGCTTCAGCTTCCCCATGTTCAACAGGACGGGACCGAGGTGCGGGAGCCAGAGGTTCGGCGGCGGCGAAAACGCCGTCGTCACGCCGCCCTTCGAGATGGTGAAGGCGGGAAACAGGCCGACCGGTTCCTGTCCCTTGTAGCCCACGAGCGGATGGAAGGTCGCGCCAGTGTGGTCGGCCTGCACTTCGAGGGCCTCCAATCGATGGAAGAGTGCCCCCTGTGGTGATCGCTCCACGAGGTCGTTCCAGCGGTCCACGTCGTTCGTCCGTTCTACCCTGATGCCGTTCTTTTCGATGGTAATACTCATTCGAGATATCCGAGGTCGGCGAGTCGCGTTTCCACGCGCTCGTCGTCGGTTTCGACCGTTTCGCCCGCGTCGAACGCGGGTAGCTCTGCTCGCCCGCCGACTCGACGACGGGGAGGACGCGCCCGTCCATCCGGTCGCTCGCCGGGATGTCGAAGATCGCCAGAATCGTCGGGGCCACGTCGAAGAGGTGGGACCCGGCGAGGTTCGCGTCGGGATCGACGCCCTCGCCCGCCGCGG
>NZ_MEIH01000186.1:0-2086 GCF_001723155.1 Haladaptatus sp. W1 | reverse complement strand
TTCACTCAGTTCCTCAAACGTAGGCCAACCCGTAATATCGGGGCAGTTTAACCGTGTGTGGTGTGATACCTATACGGTTGACAACGATGCTTGATACGCAGCTCTCAATACTCTCGAATCACCACAGACGGCGGGTTCTCTTCGCGTTGATCGACAATGCGCCGCAAACCATACCCACCGGTTCCACCGCCACGGTGGAGACCGATGGTGGAGACCAACCCCAGACAATTGCGATGCAGCACATCCATCTCCCGAAGTTAGCAGATCACGGGTTCATCGACTGGGATCGAGAATCACAGCGCGTGACGAAGGGACCGCAATTTGATGAGATCGAGCCGCTGCTCACCGTTTTGAGTGAGAACCAAGATATGTTTCCGACTGATGGTGTTCCCGACTAATCGATCGTAATCGAAAACTGCCACAGGTGTGGCAGTTCAGGTAAAGATATCATTGTTCTGTCGCTGTTGGTTCACCCAGAGTGGTAATTCGACTTCATTCGCCAGACTGGTCACCAGTAGTCTCGAGATGACGCGAGACTCTTACTCCCCACTAACTGTCAAAATAGCAGGCAGAATCATCCCTTTTTGCCATTGTAATTCCCATTGCGGGTCCGTATGCGTCCAATACCTGTAGTGAACTTCTAAACCATAGAACGATTTTATGCCCGTTTATGTCGTGTGATGTGTGCGTACGAGGCCGTCAGTGGTTCTGATTGCAGTGTTCTGATTGCTACGAACCGAGGACAGTCTTCGTGACGGAGAAAGACCATGATAGATCAGGAATTCCACGGCCACATCGGCCGTACATATGACGAATCCGAGGCATGGTGGCCAGAACCGACCCGGGCACCAGAAGATGCACCGAACGTCTTGATGATCGTTCTCGACGACGTCGGTTTCGGCCAGATCGGCTGCTACGGCGGTCTCATCGACACACCGAATATCGATCGACTGGCTGAGAACGGACTCCAATACAATAATTTCCATACGACAGCGCTCTGCGCACCGACGCGCAGTTGTCTGCTCACTGGACGAAACCATCATTCGAACGGGATGGGAACCATCACTGAAACATCAACCGGATTCCCTGGTTATAACGGGCACATCCCTCACGAGAACGGTTTCCTCTCGGAGATGCTGGTCGAGGAAGGTTACAACACCTTCGCAACCGGAAAGTGGCATCTCGCCCCTGCCGAGGATCTGAGTGCAGCCGGTCCCTACGACGAGTGGCCACTTAATCGTGGCTTCGAGCGCTACTATGGGTTTCTTGGGGGAGACACCCACCAATATTATCCGAATCTGGTGCAAGGAAACGAGCAAATCGAGCCGCCAGCAACTCCAGAAGAGGGATATCATCTAACCGACGATATCACCGATCGTACCATCAAATACATCCAGGACACACACTCGGTCGCTCCCGAGAAACCGTTCTTCGCGTACTTTGCCCCTGGGGCGTGTCACGCTCCGCATCATGTTCCAAAAGAGTGGGCCGACAAGTACCAGGGAGAGTTCGACATGGGCTGGGAAGAAGCAAGGGAGACAATCCTATCACGCCAGAAGGACCTTGGTGTCGTTCCCAACGATACTGAACTGACACCGCACGATTCCGTTGTCCCGCACTGGGACGACCTCTCGGACGACGAGCAGACGCTTTACGCCCGGATGATGGAGGTGTTCGCGGGCTTCCTCGAGCACACTGACCATCACATCGGTCGACTCCTTGATTTCCTCGAGGAGATCGACGAACTCGACAACACGCTCGTGATGTTGGTCTCTGATAACGGTGCAAGCGCTGAGGGGGGTCCGAGTGGTTCTGTGAACGAGATGCATTTCTTCAATAACATCGAGGAAAATCTCGAGGATAATTTGGAGGCGATGGACGATCTCGGGGGACCAGAGTACTACAATCACTACCCGTGGGGATGGGCTTGGGCCGGTGATACACCGTTCCGCCGGTGGAAGCGCGAAACCTACCGCGGTGGTGTGAGCGACGCGATGATCGTTCACTGGCCGGACGGTCTCGAGGCAAGTGGGGAGATCTGCAACCAATTCGTCCACGCCATCGACTTCGTTCCAACGGTTCTCGA
>NZ_MEIH01000185.1:0-3383 GCF_001723155.1 Haladaptatus sp. W1 | reverse complement strand
TCGAACGACTCGATTACACCAAGGGAATTCCCGAGCGACTCACCGCGCTGGAGCGGTTCTGGGAGCGACACCCGGAATGGCGCGGCGAGTTCACGTACGTCCAAAAGGCGAGCGAGAGCAGGAGCCAGATAGACGCGTACGGGGAGTTACAAGCGGAGGTCGAATCGGAAATCGAGAGAATCAACGACCGGTTCGGGACCGACGACTGGATGCCGGTCGTCTATCTGAACGAGCATCTCCCGAAGGAAGGGTTGGCGGCGCTGTACCGCGAGGCGGACCTCGGTATCGTCAGTCCCCGGCGCGACGGGATGAATCTCGTGGCGAAGGAGTTCGTCGCCTCGCAAGTGGACGACCCGGGAGTGCTTCTTTTGAGCGAGCTGACGGGCGCGAACGAGGAACTCGGCGACGAGGCGGTGACCGTACACCCCCATCACACGAACGAGTTCGTGGAGGCCATCGAACGCGCGCTCTCGCTCCCCAAGTCGGAGCGAAAACGACGGATGCACGACCTCAGAAAACAAGTGCATTCGAACGATGTGTACGCATGGATGAACGCCCAGTTCCGAACCATCGAAGCGATTCGACGAGGCCGTGAAGTGGCCGCGAAATCACCACAGAGACGATGAACGAAGACGTTCCCGACCCGCTCCACCACCACCTCTACGCGTTGGTACGGCGATTGCGGGACACGGACGGCATGTTGGCGATGTTCGATTTCGACGGGTCGCTCGCACCGATAGAAGACCACCCCGACGACGTTCGGCTGCCACCGGCGACCCGGACCGTCATCGAAGACCTCCGCGATTCGCCGGACGTCCAGGTTGGCATCGTCAGCGGACGGGGATTGGACGACCTCCGAGAACGAGTCGATGTGGACGGCATCGCCTACGCCGGAAACCACGGGTTGGAAATCGGAACGAGCGACGAACGACATACTCACCCGGTCGCGGAAGACGCGATGGACGAAATCGGACGCCTCTCCGCAACTATCGATTCGAAACTCGCCGCGATAGGCGGAGCCTTCGTCGAGGACAAGGGCGTCACCGCGTCGATTCACTACAGACTCACCGACGACGACCGCGTTCCGGAGGTTCGGGAGGCGGTCCGCGATGTCGTCGCGGACGTAGAGGACGTGCGCGTCACGACCGGAAAGCAGGTCATCGAACTGCGTCCGGACGTCGATTGGCACAAGGGACGGGCGATTCGGTGGCTCTACGAGCGGCGCGTCCCGGACGACGAAACGTGGCTTCCGCTGTACGTCGGCGACGACCGAACCGACGAGGACGCGTTTCACGTCCTTCCCGACATGGGACTCGGGGTCAAAGTGGGACACGAACCGCCGACGATGGCGAGCTATCGCGTCGCCGACCCCGCCGCAGTGCAAAAAACGCTCTCGTGGTTGGCCGAGTACGGCGTCGAGTTTCTACAATCCGAACCCGCGATGAACAGGACATCGCCACAGAGCTAAGGAAACCCTCCGTTACCCGTTTCGAAACAGCCGACGGAACTCCGACAAACCGTCTGAACAGTCACGCCGGTTTATTCGCTATTTGCGAGTATTTCGAGGCAGAGAGACAATGGTATCAGACGAGAACAGCGGACGGGAAACGGAAGAGGAACGAATCACGGACGAGACGACGGAAGAGATATCGGACTACGACGAGGAGCGCGGCGAGGAAGGACGACGAGAAGTGAAACGACGGCGAGAGGAAGAGCGACCGCATCCACCGGCGGGTCCGGCGCGGTACGAGGGAAAAGGACAACCGGAAGGCGAGTACGAACGACCGGCGAAATCGTCCTCGTACGGCGGACGGTACGGAAGCAGGGTTCCGAAACGCGGGACGGAGGAAAACGAACTGAATGCACGCGAACAGCGCGAACGGGAAGGACGCGCGCCGCGAGAGAGCGAGGAGGAAGTCGCCACTGAATCGTCGGAGGAACCGGTCCGCAAATCGGAGACGGGCGAGATACCGAAGTACGGCGGTCGCCGCGACCCGAATTGGAAGCAGCAACGACAGCGGGCGAAAAGCCGACAGCGACAGCGCGAGGAGGTGGTTCGACGATACGAACGACAGGCGAACGCGGCGCTTTCCCGACAACGGGATTTGCAGGTCGAAAAAGGCGGACGACGGTACCACCGCGGGCGGTGATAACCGCCTTCGAGTCGGACCAAATCGCCGCCGTCAGTGACCGTCAGCGGTGCGTAACCGCGGTCAGTCGTTGGCGTCCGTTCGCGCCGTTCTTCGGGCGGCGCGGTCGATGAACTCCTGTGGCAGCTCATCGATTTCTCCGGCCTGAACGCCCCAGAGATGCGCATACAGGCCGTCGTTGCCGATGAGTTGGTCGTGGCGACCGCGTTCCACGATTTTGCCGCCTTCGAGGACGACGATTTTGTCCGCGTCCTTGATGGTCGAGAGGCGGTGGGCGATGGCGAACGTCGTCCGGTTCTCGGTGAGTTTGTCGAGGCTGCGCTGGATGAGCATCTCCGTCTCCGTGTCCACGTCGCTGGTCGCCTCGTCGAGGATGAGGATTTCCGGGTCCTTCAGAATGGCGCGGGCGATGGAAATCCGCTGGCGTTGACCGCCCGAAAGCTTCACGCCACGCTCGCCGACTTTGGTGTCGTAGCCGTCGGGCAGATTGGTGATGAACTCGTGCGCTTCGGCGGCCTTGGCGGCCTCCTCTATCTCCGCGTCGGTCGCGTCGAACGTTCCGTACTCGATGTTCTCCTTGACCGTCCCGTAGAAGAGGAAGGTGTTCTGGCTGACGTACCCGATGTTCCGGCGGATGCTCGGCAAACTCACGTCGCGGATGTCGGTGCCGTCGATGCGGATGGCACCTTCGTTTACGTCGTACATGCGGAGCAGGAGTTTGAGGACGGTGGATTTTCCGGCCCCGGTCGGGCCGACGAGCGCCAGCGTGTCGCCACCCTCGACTTCGAAGGTGATGTCCTCCACGATGGTTTCGCTCTCGTCGTAGCCGAAGGTCACGTGGTCGTAGACGACCTCTCCCTCGGTGACGTCGAGGTCCTTCGCGTCGGGGTCCTCCTGAATCCGACTCGGTTCGTCCATCAGCCCGAAGATGCGGGCACTGGAGGCGTACGCGCGCTGGTACATGTTGATGATGGACCCGAACTGCGCCATGGGCCAGATGAACCGCTGGGTGAGGAGCATGAACGTGACGAACTCACCGGCTTTCAAGTTCCCCGAGAAGAACCACGGTCCTTCGCCGTTGAACACCCAGAGGCCGCCGACGATGAACGTCAGTGCGAAGCCCAACCCCGAGAGTATCTGGAGCGACGGGAAGAACTTTATCCGGGTGACGATGGCGTCCCAGTTCGCACCGAAGTAGTCGTTCGACACGTCGTTCACGCGGTCGGATTCGAA
>NZ_MEIH01000184.1:0-3922 GCF_001723155.1 Haladaptatus sp. W1 | reverse complement strand
AGACGACCGCTACCTCGAATATGACCTGAACGAGTGGGACGACTACGCCGTCGAGGAAGGCGTCCAGCTGAACGAAGCGGGCGTCGCCGACGAAGTGGTGACCGTCACCATCGGCCCGGAACGCGCCGAGGAGACGATTCGGATGGCGCTCGCCAAGGGCGCTGACCGCTCGATTCGCGTGTGGGACGAGGCGCTCGAAGACCCCGACCTGCTCGACATAGAGACGAAAACCAAAATCCTCTCCGCCGTCGTCGCGGAGGAGGATCCGGACCTCGTGCTGACCGGTGTGCAGGCCGGAGATGACGCGTTCGGTGCGACCGGCGTTGCACTCGCGGACGAGATCGACTTCGAGTGGGGTGCGGTCGTCAACGCGCTCGACATGGACGCCGACGAAGGCGTCGCGCACGTCCACCGCGAACTCGAGGGCGGCGTCGAGGAGTTGACGGACATCGAACTCCCCGCCGTGCTGACCATCCAGACGGGTATCAACGAACCGCGATACGCCAGTCTGCGCGGCATCCGACAGGCACAGTCGAAGGAAATCGCGCCCAAGACGCTCGACGACCTCGGCCTCGACGCCGACGCCGTGGAGAGCGACCTGAAACTGACGGACATGTACGAACCCGAGAGCGAGAGCGACGCGGAAATATTCGAAGGCGACGCCGGGGAGACGGCCGGGAAACTTGCTGACGTCCTCCGCGAGAAGGGGGTCGTCCAATGAGCGACGTCCTCGCGGTCACGGAACACCGCCGCGGCGAACTCCGCGACGAGAGCTTCGAAGTCATCTCCGCCGGTCGCGAACTCGCTGACGACGCGGGCGGCGACCTGCATCTCGCCGTCATCAGCGGCGACGTCGATTCTTACGCCGACACGCTGAACCGCGACGGTGTGGACACGATTCACACCGTCGAATACGGCGAGGAGTTCAACCACGACGTGTACGCGCAGGCCATCGAGGCGCTGTTCGCCGACCTCGAACCGACGTTCGTCCTCATGCCCAACAGCGTGAACGGACTCGACTACGCGCCCGCGGTCGCCAACAGCCTCGACCTGCCGCTCGTAACCGACGTCATCGGCTTCGAGTACGATGGCGCGCTCACGGCGACGCGCGAGATGTACGGGTCGAAAGTCGAGACCACGGTCGAAGTCGAAGGGGACCAGTTCGCCCTCACGACCCGTGGCGCGGAGTGGCCGGAAGCGGAGGGCGTCGGTGAAGCCGACGTGTCCGCGTTCGACTTCGACCCCGACGAGGACGCCATCCGCTCGACCGTCACCGGCTTCGAGGAAGTCGGCGCTGGCGACGTGGACATCAGCGAGGCCGAATTCCTCGTCAGCATCGGCCGCGGTATCGAGGAGGAGGACAATCTCCCGCTCATCGAGGACCTCGTGGAAGCGACCGGCGCGACGCTCTCGTCGTCGCGTCCCATCGTGGACAACGGCTGGCTCCCGAAGAACCGACAGGTCGGACAGTCCGGTTCGCAGGTGACGCCGACGGTGTACCTCGCCATCGGTATCTCCGGTGCGGTTCAGCACGTCGCCGGGATGAAGGGGTCGGACACCATCATCGCCATCAACAACGACCCGAACGCACCCATCTTCGACATCGCCGACTACGGTATCGTGGGCGACCTGTTCGACGTGGTGCCGGAACTCATCGAGCAGTTCAGCTAAACCCGTTCGGATCGGATTTTTCGCGCGAACGACGAATACGGTTCGACTAGCGACCTTTTTCACGGCGCTGCCCGAGTGGGGACTATGACCGACGAGCGAGACCGACCGCTGGCCCTTTCCGCCTACGAGCAGTTGGCTGACGGCTACGCCGAACGCGCGCCGACGAAGCCGTTCAACGCCGACCTCGAACGCCCGACGACGCAGGGATTACTGCCGGACGTTTCGGGGATGGACGTACTGGATGCTGGCTGTGGGCCGGGCATCACGACCGAGTATCTGTTGGAAGCGGGTGCCGAGGTAACCGGAATCGATGCGAGTTCGGCGATGCTGGCTCACGCTCGCGAACGCGCACCCGGCGCGGCGTTTCTTCGGTGTGACTTCGGCGAACCGCTCCCGTTCGAGTCGAACCGATTCGACCTCGTGTACAGTTCGCTCGCGTTCGATTACGTGGCAGATTGGGACTCGCTCTTCTCGGAGTTGGCACGTGTCCTTCGTCCCGCCGGTCTCGTCGTCTTCTCGTCCGGACACCCCGTCGCTGACTTCTTCTACTTCGAGACCGAGGTCGTGAACGACGTCTGGACGGGATTCGGCGACCCTGTCAAGGTGCCGACGTACCGCCGACCGCTTGCGGCGATTCTGAATCCCCTCCTGAACGCTGGTTTTCGACTCGACCGTATCGAGGAATCTCGACCGACCGAGACGTTTCGCGAAAAGGACCCGGAAACGTTCGCACGCGTCTCACGGGAACCGACGTTTCTGTCGGTTCGGGCGGTGATGACAGCGGACTGAACCCGTCACGTATTTGCGTCCGCCGTCCTGAAGCACAGACGAATGGAGTACCTGATGGCCCGCAGGACGCTCGTCGAAGACCGGTTGGAGGAGGTCGTCGAGCGGGTCGAACCACGCGAACTGTCGGAGCAGTTGGCCCACACGGCCCTCTCGGGTGGCAAACGGGTTCGGCCGACCGTCGCCATGCTGGCCTGTGAGGCCGCGGGTGGCGATGCCGAGAACGCCGTCGATTTCGGCGTCGGTATCGAACTGGTCCACGACGCGTCGCTCGTCGTGGACGACATCATCGACCGGTCGGACGTGCGACGCGGGACGGAGAGCGCATGGGCTGAGTACGGTTACGGCCGGGCCATCATCGCCAGCGACGGGATGCTAGGCGAGGCGTTCGAACTGTTTTCCTCGGACCCCCGCGCGATGGAAGTCGTCGCGGAGTCGATGATTGAACTCGGGATGGGCGAGGCGTCTGAACTCGTCGCCACGCCGTCGAACCAGTCCGAGTACATGGAACTCGCCCGCCGGAAGACGGGCGCGCTGTTTCGTGCCGCCGCCGAACTCGGTGCCATCGCGGCCGACGCCGACCCGGAAACTATCGACGCTTTCGGCGAGTACGCCGAGCGCGTCGGCATCGCGTTCCAGATTCGGGACGACGTGCTCGACGCCACGGCGGACCCCGACGACCTCGGCAAGCCCACTGGCCAAGACGAGGAAATCGGCCGCCCCTCCATCGTCCAAGTGACCGACCTCAGCGCGAAGGAGGCCAACGAACTCGCGCACAAACAGTCCGACGCGGCGCTGGCCGCCCTCGATAGAGTTGACGCACCCGATTCCGCCGCGCTGGACTACTTGCGCGACTTCGCCGAGTTCGTCGTCACGCGCGAACACTGAGCCGAAGCAGCCGAAGCTGATTTTCTCCCGTTTCTCGCATTTTCTCACCCGCTTTCAGGACGCGCGATTCGGACAGGTCGCGCGGATGGCGCGACCTGTCCGTATGCCCGGGAGGAATGGGGACCCCGAGGAC
Organism: Haladaptatus sp. W1; assembly: GCF_001723155.1. Classification (NCBI taxonomy): domain Archaea; kingdom Methanobacteriati; phylum Methanobacteriota; class Halobacteria; order Halobacteriales; family Haladaptataceae; genus Haladaptatus; species Haladaptatus sp. W1. Next base: position 444 of record NZ_MEIH01000184.1, on the reverse strand, counting down.
GGTTCGCGCAACCCGCGCGAACCGTCCGCATGCGGTGCGGTCATTTTCCCTAGCAACCGTCGTCGTGGTCGTCGCTGTTGTCATCGCGTTCGTCACTGCTGTCGTCGTGGTCGTCACTGCTGTCGCCGTTTTCGCCGTTTCCACACTTACTGCCGATACAGAGTCGTCCGCGTTTCCCCTTCGTTGACGACACCCTTATCCGAACTCACCGAATAGAAATCCAACAAGCGTGGCTATCACGGACAAAATCTACGTCAAAAATCATCGGCAGATTTCCTCGCAACTGGAGACGAACATCCCGAAAGGGGCGTTCAAGGGTGCGACCCTCGACATCCTGTTTCAGGGCGACGGCCTCCAGAAACTCGACGAGGCGACGCGGGACCGCGTGCTCGACTTCGCCGAGGACTTTCTGGATTGTGACTGTCAGAGCAACCCCTACTGTGG
>NZ_MEIH01000183.1:0-821 GCF_001723155.1 Haladaptatus sp. W1 | reverse complement strand
TCTTCGAACGGCTGTTTGGCGGCCTATCTGGTCGAACACGGCTACTTCGATTCGGACGACATCGACGTGCGGGTCGAACAGGGGTACGAGATGGGCCGACCGTCGCTCCTCCACCTCCGCGCTTCGAGGACGGACGAGAACATCGACGTGCGAGTCGGCGGGCGCGTGATTCCGGTCGCCGAGGGTACCCTGTTGTAGCGCCCGGCGGAAAAACAGGTGCTGAAAACGGTTCGAACCGCGCGGTCGTTAGTCGGACGATACGCCGCCGGGAACGCCCGAGCGGTCGCCGAACAGTTGGTCTTTGTTGCGAGCGCGACTCGAACGAGCGCGAGCATCACCGGAACTTCGATGAGCGGTCCGACGACCGTCGCGAGGCGACGTTGCTCCCGATACCGAAGACGGCGACCGCGACCGCGATGGCCAACTCGAAGTTGTTCGAGCGGCGGTAAAGGCGAGGCTCACGCTCTCGGTGTACTCGAAGCCGAGAAGCGCGCCGAGACCGTATGCGATGGTCCACAATCCGACGAAAAATAGCAGGAGGGAATCGCTATGAGGACGATCTGGTCGGGTTCGAGACGATGAAATCCCCTTTCAGAGCGAACATCACGACGACGGTGAACAGCAACCCGAGCAAGCCGAACGGGACGATTTTCGGGATGACGCGCTCGTAGTACGCTTCTCGGCCCATCGTGCGGAACGCGACTTTTTGCGCGACGTATCCGAGTGCGAGGGGGAGACCGAGGAAGACGAGGACCATCTGCGCGATGAGCGTCATGGAAACGGACACCGCCGTCCCCCGGAGGACGGTGAGAAACAGGAAC
>NZ_MEIH01000182.1:0-5830 GCF_001723155.1 Haladaptatus sp. W1 | reverse complement strand
TGCCCTCCTCCACCGCCTCACCGATGGTCGTTCGGAGGTAGTCGCCGTCATCGTCGTTCTGTTCGACGGCGGAGTACAGCGTCACTTCGACGTCCTCGACGTGGTGAAGCGGCGGTTCGTCGGTTTCGGGGTCGATGAAGTGTTCGAGTTCCGCCTGCGTGAACTCCCGGACGCGGATGATGGATTTCCGCGGGCTGATCTCGTTCCGGTAGGCCGTGCCGATTTGGGTGATACCGAACGGGAGTTGATTGCGGGCGTACTCCTTGAGTCGCGGGAACTCGACGAAGATGCCCTGTGCCGTCTCGGGGCGGAGATAGCCGGGGTGGCCGGAGCCGGGACCGATGTCCGTCTCGAACATGAGGTTGAAATCCTCGACCGGCTCGCCCGCCAGCGGCGTATCACAGCTCGGACAGTGGAGGTCGTACTCGGCGATGAGGTCGCCGACTTCCGAAAGCGGCATGGCTTCCGCGTCCTCGATGTCCGTGTTGTCCTCGATGAGGTGGTCTGCGCGGTGGCTCTCGCCGCATTCGGGGCACTCGACCAGCATGTCGTCGAAAGTGTCGAGGTGGCCCGACGCCTCGAAGACGGGTTCCGGCATCACCGTCGGTGCTTCTATCTCCCGGTGGCCCTCCTGTACCTGAAAGCGGTCGCGCCACGAGTCCTCGATGTTTCGCTTCAGCGCCGCACCTTGCGGGCCGTAGACGTAGAAGCCGGACACGCCGCCGTATGCTTCCGACGATTGGAAGAAGAAACCACGACGCTTGGCGAGTTCGACCAGCTCGCCGGTCATTTAAGCGCCTCCAGCAGGTTCACGTCGCGCACGATGCCGACAAGGAGGTCGCCGCTGACGAGGGGAACCTGTTCGATATCGTTCGTCAGCATCATCTGTGCGACCTCGCGCGCGGTCTTGTGTTTCGAAACCGTCACCACGTCGTCGGTCATGTACTCGCTGACCGGGGCGGACGGAATCTGGACGTTTCGAGTCGGGATGTAACTGTTGCCGACCGATTTGATTCCCTCCCACATCCACGCGTCGTCCTCGTTTGCGATGCTGCCGCCGGTGTCGTCCTCGCCTTCGACCACGCGGGCGACGTCGATGATATCGACTTCGGTGAGGATGCCGCTCATCTCGCCGTCCTCGCCGAGCGTGACCGCGTACGGGACGTTCGCGTAGTAGATTTCGCGTTCGGCGACGCTCAGCGGCGTGTCGACGTAGCAGGTGTTGACGTCCGGACTCGCCAGTTCGCCGACGTCCGTGTCGCCATCGGCTTCGCCTTCGGCTATCGCTCGAACGACGTCCGTGACGGTGACGATTCCTTCGAGTTCGCCATCGACGACGGGGACGCGGCGGGTTCGTTCGTCCAACATCAATTTAGCGACGTCTTCGACGGACGCGTCCTGCGTCGTCGTCGCGACGTCGCGCATGAGCATCGCGAGTTGGTCTTCGTCGGGGTTCTCGATGAGGTCATCGCGCGAGATGAGACCGCGGTACTGCTCGCCGTCGTCAGTCTGCTTGACGACCGGAACGGAGGAAAACGAGCGTTCCTGCAAGTATTCGAGCACATCGTCGCGCGTGCCCGGAAGCTCGACAGTAACCACGTCTGACCCGGGTGTCATCGCTTCGGCAACGTTCATATCCGCCGGATACGGCTTCACCCTTCTTGTACCCTACGAAGCGCGGGGGGACGAAAAGCGGAAGCGCGGATGCAAAATCGAGGTGAGACAGAGGGAACCGACGGACGGTGACTATTCGTCGTCGGTTCCGACGTTTGCTTCCACAACGTAGTCTTCGTACTTTTCCGGCTCCGGGAAGAACTTCGTGTAGTCGTCGTGTCGGAACGACCCGTGAACCGTCCCGTCCAGCGTCTGGACGTGACTGAACATCTCGTCTTCTTCCATCGCCGTTTTGACGAGCGGCGGCGCGTGCATCATCTCGTAGGTGCCCGTGATGAGAATCGCGGTTTCGGTGTCGGGGTCGAGGAACTGCGTGAGCTGGAACACGCGGGAGCCGACTTCCTTGCGGAAGACCTGATACTGCGGGAACGTTCCCTCCTCGACCGCTTCGCGGAAGTCGCCGGCGTAGTTGTCTGGGATGACGTAGACGAGACCGAATCGGTCGGTATCGCCCGCCTCGGGACCTTCCGGTGCGGTGTGGCTGGCGGGTACTTTGACGACGTCCCACCCCTCGGATTCGAGGTCATCAGCCATCTTGTTCATGTCTTCGAGCGTCATCCCCCACGCGTCCTTCTCCGCGTCCGCGTTCGCCGCGATTCGCTCTGCATAGTTGCCTTCATCGTCGCCGGTTTCTGGCATACCGCGATGTCAGGTGCCGAAGCGGTAAAAACTGTTGTTATACGCCAACGCCGAACACAGCTTCCATGAGGAACGACGTGAGGAGGATGGCGATGCTGGCGAGGAAAAGCTTCGCACCGGATGAGAACCGCTCCTCGGGTGGAATCGAATACCACGACAGTGGTGGCAGTCGCTGCACGGTGGACTGAAATCGCGTCTCCTCGCGCGAACCGATGACATCACCGGTATTCTTGATGCGAAAGATTTCGATTTCGTCGCTGGATTTGTCCACATTCCACGCGCGGGATGGACGCAACTGAAACGCGCCGTACCCGAATAGCACGAAGCCGACCAAGAACAGGAAGTATTTGGTACCGAGCAGGCCGCCGCCGAGGGAGAAACTCACGACGAACCCGACGGCGAATGCCACACCGGTCACTGTGATGGCGTAGACGAGTGCGTCGAGCATCTGTCGTCCCCGCCGTGGAGACCGGTCCAGCGCGTCCATTACCGCATCGTGTACGGCGTGAACTCGTCAGGCTCCTCGTACTCGTCGAGGTGGCGGTGACAGTGGCTGAAGCGACCGGAGTCGCTCACCACGTTGTCGCTGGGGGAGTCTGAATCACAGACGCTTCCAAACACGTCGCGCAGGTACTCGCGAGCCTGCTGTTCGTCGTTGTTCTCGATGTAGTCCGATGCCTCGTGAATGTGCTGCTGGATATCCCGCGGGATATCGACGTCGGCGAACAACTCTTGTTGGATATCTGCAATTTCAGAGAATCGCGTCTCCATACCAAGAAGTTCCTTCACCTGGTCGGTCACCGACCGATCCGCGCGTGACCGTTCACGAACGACTTCGCGGAAAATTTCGATGTTGAGCCAGAGTTCGTCGTCCACGTTTTGGAACTCCTCGGGCCGAATCTTCATCGGGCATCGTGTGCTGAATGGACACCCTTTCGGCGGGTCGCGGGGACTTGGGGGCGTTCCCCGAAGCGTGACGCGTTCGCCGCGACTCGTCGGGTCCGGGTCTGGAATCGCCGAGAGAAGTGAAATCGTGTAGGGGTTTTTCGGGTTCTCGAACAGTTCCTCCGCCGGTCCGAGTTCCATGATGTGACCGAGATACATTACCGCCACGCGGTCACAGATATGCCGAACCACGGAGAGATCGTGAGCGATGAACAGATAGGTCAGACCGAATTCGTCCTGCAAGTCTTCGAGCAGGTTGAGGATTTGAGCCTGTACTGACACGTCCAGCGCGGACACCGGCTCGTCCAGCACGATGAACTCGGGTTCGAGCGCGAGCGCGCGGGCGATGCCGATACGCTGGCGCTGTCCGCCCGAGAATTGATGCGGGTAGCGGTAGTAGTGTTCGGGTTGCAACCCGACTACGTCGAGGAGTTCTCGAACGTGCTGGCGGCGCTCCCGAGGCGTCTTCCAATCGTGAACGTCGAGCGGTTCGCGAATTATTTCCCCGACAGTCATCCGGTCGTTGAGGCTGGACTCGGGGTCCTGAAACACCATCTGGCTGTTGCGCCGCCAGTCCTTGAGGTCCTTACCCGACAGTTCCGTAATGTCGGTGCCGTCGAACAACACTTCGCCCGAGGTCGCCTCCTCCAACTGGATGAGCGTCCGACCGAGCGTCGATTTACCACAGCCGGATTCGCCGACCAGACCGATCGTCTCGCCGCGCTTGATTTCGAGCGAAACGCCGTCAACAGCCTTGACGGGGGTCGAATCGATGAGACCGCCATCACCGTAGTAGGTCTTCAGGTTGTTTATTTCGACGAGCGTCTCGCCTTCGGAGACGGTGGTGGATTTACTCTGTTGTACTTCGCTCATAGTTCCTCCTCACTTTCGGTTGCCACATTTCGATGCACGTCGATGGCTTCGGATTGCGATACATCTTCGGGGTACAGCAAGCACGCGGCGGAGTGGTCATTCTCATCGGCGTTGACTTCGACGGGAACCGGGTGAACCTTATCACACGAGTCGAACGCCTCGGGACACCGAGGAGCGAACCGACAGTAGGTCGCTGGTTCGTTCGGCGTCGGAACGTCACCCTCGATGGTAACGAGGCGGTCCGAATCCGGGTTGTTCCCCGGGATACTTCGTAAAAGACCTCGTGTATAGGGATGGCGTGAGTTCTCGAACAGTTCCACGACGGGGGCACTTTCGACGATTTCGCCCGCGTACATAACGTTCACGCGGTCTGCAATTTCGGCGATGACACCCATGTCGTGCGTGATGAACATAATAGCAAGATCGCGTTCCTCTTGCAATTCTTCGAGAAGTTCGAGGATTTGCGCCTGAATCGTCACGTCGAGCGCTGTCGTTGGTTCGTCACAGATGAGGAGTTCGGGGTCACAGGCAAGCGCCATAGCGATGACCGCGCGCTGGCGCATCCCGCCCGAAAACTCGTGGGGATACTCACGAACCCGCCGTCCGGCGTCCGGGATACCGACTGCTTCGAGCAGGTTGATGGCTTCCTTAGTCGCTTCCGTTCCCGTTAGTCCTTGGTGGAGACGGAGTGACTCCTTGATCTGGTTTCCTACGGAGTAGACGGGATTCAGACTCGTCAGGGGGTCTTGGAACACCATCGCGATGTCGCCGCCGCGAATCCGTCGGTACTCCTTTTCGCTCTTCGTCGTCAACTCCTCGTCTTTGAATTGAATGCTTCCACCGAGGATACGGCCCGGGGACTTAATGAGGCCCATAATGGAGCGTGCGGTGACGCTCTTCCCAGACCCGGATTCTCCGACTATACCGACCGTCTCGCCGCGTTTGATGTCGAAAGAGACACCGTCGCATGCTCGGATAACTTCCTTATCCGTGAAGAACGCCGTCTGAAGGTTTTTGACCTGTAAGATAGCCTCTTCGCGGGTTATCGACTCGGTGGGTTGATTTGATGCCATTATGCACCACTCCCTCCTGCCGCGGCGACTTCAGCACCGCCCTCTTCACCGCCCTGACTCTGTGGGTCAATAGCGTCGCGGATGCCGTCACCGAGCGCGTTAAACGCGGTTACAACGAGGACAATGAGCACACCGGGAATGAACGAGATATGCCAAGATTGGGTGGTCACGTATCCCTGTCCCATGTCGACAGCGCGACCCCACTCGGGCGTCGGCGGGTTGATACCCAGACCGAGGAACGACAACCCTGCGACGGCTATGATGATACCGCCGAGCGTCATCGAGGCGTAGACGAGTAGGTAGCCAAGGATGTATGGAGCCATGTGTTTTTTCATTGTCACAGTGGGCTTCTGTCCGAAGCTTTTCGCCGCGTCTATCCACTCCTGTCCGGCCACTTGGAAGGCGGGACCGCGCACTGCACGCCACAGGAACGGCCAGCCAGTCGCCGCGAATAGCAACGCCAGGAGGAGTCCACCATTGTAGACCCCCGCAAGCCAAGTTCCCTGCATGACAAACGATATCAGAATGAGGAACAACAGACGCGGGAGCGACATGATGGAGTCACCGACAATGACGACAGCAAGGTCGATCAGACCTTTGTAGTATGCCGTCAGCAGAGCGAATCC
>NZ_MEIH01000181.1:0-5466 GCF_001723155.1 Haladaptatus sp. W1 | reverse complement strand
AGCGCGGTAATGACCGCGAAGAGGAAGTTCGGGAAGTGGTTGAGGAGGAACTGGAGGTACGGTATCGCCACGAAAACAATGATACCACAAAGGAGAACGATAATCAGATTTAGTCGCCAAACGATTCTGTCCTCGTCCATACCACCTACTCACCTTCCGCCTTGTTATTTGTTTGGCCCGGATGAAAAATGGAGCACGACATCCTCGCGCGAGATATCTGTCCCCGCCGTCCGATTCGCCGCGCCGCCCGGTTCGCTTCCCACCGCGAAAACGTCCACACACCGAGTGGCGCAACGAAGGTATCGGTATCGTCGCCACCGAGACGGATGAAATGTTAGAAAGACACCACTTCCGACAGTCGCCGCTCCGGTTCCACGAACTCAACCACCTGTCTACTATCGGCAACTAACGATCCTCTCCAAAAAGTCCCGTATTTCTTTTTATTGGTTTCACCTCTGTACACAGATACAACAACTTGGAAGACGGTGCGAAACTCCGCCGCAACCTGACCCGCGACCGGAACCGCAATCCCTACCTCTCCCCCACCTGCACCTACTCCCATGCAACTGGGCGTCATCGGATTGGGGCGAATGGGTCGAATCGTAGTGGACAGAACGCTGGGTGCCGGACACGACATCGTTGCCTACGACGTGGCCGAGGAGGCGGTCGAATCTGCGGCGAAAGCGGGTGCGGAACCGGCCGATTCGGTCGCCGACCTCGCCGAGAAACTGGGCGAGGAGAAACGAATCTGGCTGATGGTGCCCGCCGGGGAACCGGTGGACGCCGCGCTCGAAGACTTGGAACCGTACCTCGACGGCGACGACGTGGTGGTCGATGGCGGGAACTCCTACTTCGAGGATTCCGTCCGCCGCGGGGAAACCACCTCGGCGGCGTACCTCGACTGCGGGACGAGCGGCGGTCCGGCGGGTGCCGAACTCGGCTTCTCGCTCATGGTCGGCGGCCCGGAGTGGGCCTACGAGGAACTGACCCCCGTATTCGACGCCGTGGCGACCGGCCCGGACGGCCACGACCGGATGGGCGAATCCGGGTCGGGCCACTACGTCAAGATGGTTCACAACGGCGTCGAGTACGCGCTGATGCAGACCTACGGCGAGGGCTTCGAACTGCTCCACGAGGGACGATACGACCTCGATTTGGAGGCTGTCGCCCGGACGTGGAACAACGGCGCGGTCATCCGCTCGTGGCTCCTCGAACTCTGCGAGGAGGCGTTCCGCGAGGAGGGCACCGACTTGGGTGACGTCGCCGACCACATCGCGGGCGGCTCGACGGGGACGTGGACGGTACAGGAGGCGCTCGAACAGGAGGTTCCGGTGCCGCTCATCTACGAGGCGCTCTCCGAGCGGTTCGGCAGTCGCGCGCCCGAGGACGGCCGTTTTTCGCGGCGACTGGCGAACCGACTCCGGTACGGCTTCGGTCGCCACGAAGTCAAACGGGACTGAGCGGGTTCACTCTCCACCTCGGATAGATTTTTCTTGCCGGTTCTTTCGCGTCGCTACCGCTTTGCTCGGAGCAAGTACGCGTGGTCTTGCGGGAGTTTCGCGTCCGAAAGGGATTCCCACGTGTTCTCCTCCCGATGCTCCGTCGCGGTCAGTTCGAACCCTTCGTCTTGCAGCAACTCGAACACGTCCCGTGGCGTGTCGTTCGCTCCCCGACGTAGGCGTGTGTGATGAATGCGCCGTCCGTCGCGTGCGTCCTGTTCAGGACGCGATAGTGGTAGTCGTTCGCTTCGAATCCGTGTATCTGGTCGCCCGGAACGCCGCACACCTTGGCCAACGTGGTGAAGTAACCGAACTGGCTCCCGACGTCGTAAAACGTGTCATCGGCATCGAATTCGTCGGAAATGGCGGCCGTCAACTGCGGTTCGTACTCGTCACCACGACCGAGTATCCGATACAGGTGGGACTGTTTCGGAGCGTAGAGCGACTCCGTTGTGGACCCTTTCGTCAATCGAATTTCCCGCATGTCGACCGTCAGGTATCGGCTGTACTGATAGTGGTTGTCGATGGGCGTGTTCTGTAACGCGGTGATGACCGGTCGCGGAAGTTTCGATACCGCGTCTGCGATGGCATCCGGCATATGTACAGGCCCCTCCGTATCGAATATAATTGTGCGTGTTCGGGAGGTGATTCGCCTTCGGACGATACCACGTCCAACTCGTCCGTCTCCCCCACGCACGCCCTCCGGTGACGTCACGCACCCGCGTCAATCACAATGCTGTTAAACCACCGTTCCGTAGCCACCGCCATATGGTAAACGAACTGGGTCTGGGACTCGGGCTACTACTCGCCCTCGTCGTGGTGGCTCTGCACTACACGAAGGGTACCGAGTGGCGAATCGCAGACGACATCTCCCAAGAAGTGCTCGACCGACGAGCGGCGAGCGTTCCCGAAACCGACTTCCCCGAACCGATGAACCGGTCCATCGGCGGTGGCGGTGCTGTCGCCATCGGCGGCGGTGCGGAAGGCGAACTCGCGGGTGAAGGTGAAGAGGAAGAAGATACGGGCTTCGACCCGTCCGCAATCCCGGAGGACGAAGTCGAGTACTTCGAAGTCGAGTACGTCAACGAAGGCGAAACCATCGAAGTCGCCAGCAACGAAACCATCCTCGAAGCGGGTGAGGACGAAGGCTGGGACCTACCGTACTCCTGCCGGGAAGGTCAGTGTCTGTCCTGTGGTGCGCGCATCGCGGAGGGCGACCCCGACGACATCGTTCACAGCAACAACGACACGCTCAGCGACGAAGAACTCGACAACGGATATTTCCTCTCCTGTACCGCCTATCCGCAGGCGGACATCAGCGTCGAGACGAACGAAACGCCGTAAACACCATCCCATTCGTTTCTCCACGATTTCACCCGGAGAGCCGACTTTCTCCCTTATTCACGTCGTTCATATCCCAGCGAGCGGTATGGCTCTCGTGAAATCCGTGTTCCGACGATGACCGCCCACCATCGAGTAGCGACGGTGACGGTTGACGCAGACACAAAACTAAAGCCCTCGTGGGCAAACGGAAGACTGAGGGCGCGTAGCTCAGTGGACAGAGTTCTTGGTTCCGGACCAAGATGTCGCGGGTTCAAATCCCGTCGCGCCCGTACAGCGAGCGGTGTAACCGCGAGCGAACCGGACGAGGGATTTTCACCAGATCAGTCGCATGCCCGGGAAACGAACGAATGTGAGTGACCCGGAACGTCTGGGCGTGGTTCAAATCCCGTCGCGTCCGCTCATTTTGTGAGCTCTGTGAACCCCAGATGGACCCGAATAACGCCGTTCCTACTCGTCGATATCGCGCTTCAGGGTGGCGCTACCCGGTTCGTAGCTGCCAATTACTTAATTTTTCGGCCGCTGTGGTTGGCGTATGCCCTTCGAGTGCTTTCCAGAATACGCGGTCCGCAATCCCTCCGAGTTTCCCGTCGTTCGTCAGGTTTCCCGCCACGAATGGGTGGCCCGAACCGAGGAGGGGCGCTTCGCCTCCGGCCCGACGCCCGCTAGCGCCATCGCACGGTTGAAACGATAATCTCCCGCGACGCCGTCCGCGAACCCGCTCGCTATCGGGACACCCGTTCGGAGAGCAGGGCATCACGATGCTGGAAACGACGTATTAAACTCGCTTAGCAACCGTTTAACTCACTGATGGTCAGTTCCGTGCTTCTCGTCGATTTCGGCCGCTCATGGTCCCCTGTCTGGTATCGAGACGAGCGAACGACGAGCAGCGCGCCGGGCGGATTGCGGCATATCTTACCGAACCGTTTGCGATTCGAAATATTCAAATCGACCTATTTCGTTTCGAAAGTACGATGACTAGCACACAGCCCAGTAGTTCTATCACCGACGGTGGGCTGGTGCGACCGATGTTCGAACTCGCGTGGCCGATTGTCGTTATCCAACTGCTACAGGTGATGTACAACGTTGCGGACACCTTCTGGTTGGGTCGATTGTCGTCCGATGCGGTCGGCGCGATGAGTATCGCGTTTCCGCTCATTTTCTTCCTCATCTCCGTCGCGGGCGGATTTACGACGGCCGGGAGCATCCTCGTCGCCCAGTTCACCGGTGCGGACAGCGAAGGCTCGGCGGGGAAGGTCGCGGGCCAGGTTCTCTCGTTCGTGTCCATCCTCGCTGTTCTCCTCGCGATTGCCGGGTATTTCCTCACCGACCCGATGCTCGCGGTGATGCCGTCGCAGGGGGCGACGACCGAGCAGGTCGTTCCGCTCGCGCGGCGATACATGGAGACGTACTTCCTCGGATTGCCGTTCCTGTTCGGCTTTTTCGTCTTCACGTCGCTGATGCGCGGGTACGGCAACACGCGCACGCCGATGCGAATCATGATGGTCAGCGTGGCCGTCAACGTCGTCCTCGACCCGCTGCTCATCTTCGGATGGGGGTCGCTCGACGGCATGGGCGTTCAAGGGGCGGCGCTCGCCACCATCTCCGCACGCGCCGTGGCGAGCGTGCTCGGCCTGTACGTCCTGTTTTTCACGAGTGCAGGGCCGACCGTCGGACTGGACGACTTGCTCCCCGACTTCGGATTCATCTGGAAGATCGTCCGTATCGGGACGCCGAGCGCGCTCGAACAATCGACCAGTTCGCTGGCGATGATTTCGCTGACCGCGATGGTCGTCCAGTTCGCACCTCCCGTCGTCAGCGCCTACGGCCTCGGAAACCGCCTCGCGTCGCTCGTCTTCCTCCCCGCGATGGGGTTGGGTCGGGCGACGAACACCATGGTCGGCCAAAACCTCGGGGCGCGGAAGCCCGACCGCGCGGAGCGGGCGGTGTGGCTCGCGGCGAAGGTCGGTGCAGGGGTGATGTTCGCCGTTGCAATCGTCGCGGTGTTGTTCCCCGGCCCGATTGTCGGCGTTTTCATGGCGACGGGAACGAAGCAGGCGGACGCCACCATTCGACTCGGAAGTCAGTACCTCCGGATTCGCTCCGTCGAATTCGTGTTCATGGCGGTGTTGCAGGTTCTCCTCGGCGCGTACCGCGGTGCGGGGAACACGAAACTGGCGATGGCCTTCTCCATGATAACCCTCTGGCTCGGCCGGGTGCCGACCGTGTATTTCCTCGCGTTCGTCCGCGACATGGGACCGACCGGCGTCTGGATCGGTATGGCCTTCGGCAACATCATCGGCGCTATCGTCGCCGCGCTCTGGTTTACTCGGGGGACGTGGAAGCGCACGGTTATCGACGAACCGGGCATCGCGGTCGCCGACGGCGACGGCGAATAACGATTCGCTGTCCCGTTTAAGAGTAACATAATAAAATGATTAGAGAGCGTAGGCGTCTCCAATGAGTCTGGCGACCGTCGCATTGCAAGATGACACTCCTTGCTCCGCGAACGAAACGAGATACGCTGGCCGAAATTGCGGTTTGGGTGACAGACAATGAGTAACGTAGACGTTCTTCTCATCGGAATCGACGCCGGATGCTTGCCCGTTTTCGAACGCCTATACGA
>NZ_MEIH01000180.1:0-5712 GCF_001723155.1 Haladaptatus sp. W1 | reverse complement strand
GTCGAGCCTCGGGGTCGCAACCGACGTGCTGGCCGTTCTCTCCGAGTTCGCACCGGACGAGGCGTTCGCCGAGATTCCGGAGGCGGTGCTCGAAACCCACGCCCGGACCGTCGAGTCGAACCCGTTCCAGTACGCGACGCTGGCGCTCGCCGCCGACCGCAACGCGACCGGCTCGCTCGAACTGACCGTCGCGGGCGACGAACTCCCCGAAGCGTGGCACGACCGACTCGCGGAGACGTACCTCCCGATGCGGGTGTTGACCCGGCGGCCGCCGACCGAGGACGGCGTGGCGGCGTGGTGTGAAACACTCGGGGTGGAGAACGTGCCACCGATTTGGGCCGACCGCGAGTCTGCGGGCGAACCGACGCTCTACGTCTGTCGCTCCTTTACCTGCTCGCCGCCCGTGACCGACATCGACGCCGGACTGGAGTGGGCCGACGACCTCGCGCCGGAGTAGCGTTCACATCGCGTGGAGAGCTCATAATAGAGGTGTTCGAATTCAGGCCAACGCGTCGCTTTCGAGCAGTTCGCGGGCGACGTACTCGGCGGCCGGTCGGTCCTCTTGTTCCTCGAAGCGGGCGATTTCCTCGCCCGCCCGCTCGACCACAATTGTCGGGATGAGCGTCACGTCGTACTCCTCGGTGAGTTCTCCGACCTTCTCGTCGTCCACTTCGTAGACGTGGATTTGCTCCCCTTCGACGCCCGCGGCGTCCAGCGCGGCGAAGAAGTCGGGCAAGCGTGACCGGCAGTCGCCGCACCAGTCCGCACCCCAAACGCGATAGGTGAGTTCGCCGAGACCCGATTCGAAGGCGCCTATCGTCTCGCTGTGTTCGCTCGCGTCCCACTCGGGATTCGGTTCTGTCGATTCCATAGTCGGGACTGGTGGCGAACGCGGATAAGAATTCCCGCTTCCGGCACCGACTGCCGGAGTCCAGTAGGGGTTTAGGCGTGGGATTCGTACCGCACACCATGAAATCCTCCATCCTCGACGCCGTGGGGTCGCCACTCGTTCACGTCCGGTCGCCCGAGGGCGCGACCGTCGCGGCGAAAGTCGAATCGTTCAACCCCGGCGGGTCGGCGAAGGACCGCCCGGCACTGGCGATGGTCGAGGCCGCGGAGCGCGCGGGGGAGCTCCAGCCCGGCGACCGAATCGTGGAACCGACGAGCGGCAACACGGGCATCGGCTTGGCGGTCGTCTGTGCCGCCCGCGGGTACGACCTCACCATCGTCATGCCCGCGTCGAAGTCGCCCGAGCGCAGACAGCTTCTCAAAGCCTACGGCGCTGACCTCGAACTCGTGGACGGCAACATGGAGTCCGCCAAGGCGCGCGCGGACGAGCTCACCGAATCGGCCGACGCGGTGCAACTCGGCCAGTTCGAAAACGCGGCCAACGCCGAGGCTCACTACCGCACGACGGCCGAGGAAATCATCGAACAGGTCGATGGCCGCGAGATAGACGCCTTCGTCGCGGGCGTCGGCACCGGCGGGACGATAACCGGAACCGCCTCGCGCCTGCTGGAGGAGTACCCGGACATGGAAGTCGTCGCCGTCGAACCCGAGCGAAACGCCGTCCTCTCGACCGGCGAACCCGGCGAGGACGAGTATCAGGGGATGGGCCCGGGATTCGTCAGCGACCTGCTCGACACCGACCTGCTCGATTCCGTCGAACGCGTCGCGTTGGAGGACGCGGAGGACGAATGTCGGCGTCTCACCCGCGAAGAAGGCATCTTGGTGGGCCAGTCGAGCGGCGCGGCGAGCATCGCGGCCTACCGTGTCGCCGAACGACTCGCTCGGCCGGAACTCAACTGCCCGGAGGTCCCGGAGGAGTGGCAGGACGGCGGGAAACACGACGAGAACGAACAGGTGGCATCCGATGGCGGAGTCGGCGAAGAGTACGACGACTGTCCGCTCGTCGTCACCGTCTTCCCCGACAGCGGCGAACGCTACCTCTCGACGGGCATGTTCGACTGAAGGGGTGCCGACAGGGATAACTCGACATCGGGACGATTTTCAGAAACTGGGAACGATGAGCCGACGTTTTGTACCCCGATGCGCTGTTTCCGGCGTGGGTTAGCCATGGCCCATCCGTATCGCCTGCTCCGCTGACGTAGCGATCTCCCGGTCTCCCGGTCTCCCGAAGCCCCCTACCCATCTCGCCCCGCGTCGAGGAGCACGGCGACGGTATTCTGCAGGTATTGCGCGGCGGACGCGAGAGCCATCAGACCCTCCATCACGGCCTGTCGGTTCGCGCCGTCGGGATAGATTCGATGTTCGAGTCGAATCGACCGCGCATCCACGAACTCACACGACGCCCCCTCCGCGTCGAGGAGGGTGTAAAAGCCCGGCGTCGCCGCCAACGCCGGTCCGATTCGCGTCAGTAGTTCGTTCCGGTCCTCCTCGCTTTCGAGGAGCGTTTGCGTCCCCTCGGTGTCGAACGCTGTGTCACTGACCAGTCGAATCGGACCCAGCGTCTCCTCTTTCACGATGTGTATCGGCTGGTGTGCGAGGCGAAGCCGAATCGTGAACTCGGTTCCCTCGTCGCTCACGTATCGAACGTCGTCCACGACCGTCCCGTCGAGCCACGCCGCTACCTGCTCCTCGCTGATTGGCCCCACCATACAGCCCTCTCGCCGAGAACGTGGAAAAGGATTGTGCCGGAACTGTCGGGAGCGATTTCGTCCGAATTCGTGTCGTTTCTCCCCGCCAGACCCCTTCTCCGTTTCCGTCTACGCTCGGAACTCGTCTTCCGTCACGCGGACGACCAGCGTGTCGTCCACGTCGCGCAGGTCGTACTCCGGGACGCCATCGACGGTTCGGGCGACGTACATCGGTTCCACGAGTTCCGTGCCGAACTCCCCGTCCACCACGCCGTACACCTTGAGCAGCGGGTCCGTCTCGGCGGCTTCCACCTCGCGGTCGCGCACCCGTGCCGCGAGCTTTCGGGAGAGCCACTCCTCGTCGCTAACGCTCGGGTCGAGGACGAGCGCTTCGTCCACGAACCGAACCAGATACCAGTTCAGGTCGTTCAAGAGCGACGTCGCGGAGCCGACGCTGATGGTTTCGAGTTCGAGGCAGTTACCGTACGGTTCGCGGAGTTGGTAGGTGGCGAGCGCGTCGCGCGCCGTCTCACGGGAGAACAGTTCGGCGCGCAACTCGACTTCATCCGAACCGACGAGCAGGACGCGGGTCACAGTTTCCGGTGGGAGCGGCGAAGTAAAGCGATTTCGTCTTGCAGCAGCGACCGACCCGTCGCCACCGTTCGTGCGACACCGTCCGACTCACGGGCCGGACAGACCGTCGCCATCAGGAGAGGAGGGCGGCAACGTCCGTCGACGAGACCATTCCCACGTACTCTTCGTCCACGACGGGGAGGTGTTTGATGCCGAAGGTGGTCATCATCGCGGCGACCTCCTCCATGTAGAGGTCGGGGGTGACGGTTTCGACGTCCTCCGTCATCACGTCGGCGACCCGCACCTCCGTCGGGTCCAACCCGTCGGCGGCGACGTCCAACACGTCCGAACTGCTGATTATCGCCCTCGGCGAACTTGTCACCACGAGGGCGCTGATTTCGTTGTCACGCATCACCGTCGCGGCTTCGGAAACCGTCGCGTCCGACGGGATGGTTTTCAACGGGGTGGACATCATGTCCTTCACACGAGTTCTGTCGTTGGTACTCATACCACGTAGACGAACCGGAGGGATATTGTTCTTTTCCCGGTTCGAGTCGATTCAAAACGAAATTTACTGACAATTCGTCGCTACCCATTTCGATTTTCAACCATAGCAGTCGGAAAATCGAAAGGTTGAACTATCGTATTCGACGACCCTGTGAAAATGCCGGATGAATTCGATGCGGACGGTCGGCCGGACGTTTTCGTCCGACCACTGGGATACGTGGCCGACGAGCCAGCGGTTCGGCGTATCGGCGCGCGGGACCTGTTCATCGGGAACGAATCGGCGGCACGTCCCGACTGCCACGACCGCTACGACCGGACGTTCGAGTACGTCCTCTCGGCCTCGACGGAGAAACAACCGCTCACCACGCACCACCATCCCCTCATCGACGGGACGGGAAACGAGTGGCGCGCGTTCGAAGCGGCCGTGGACACCGCGCGGCGACTCTTTCGCAGGGACGGGTCCCTCCTCGTCCATTGCACGGCGGGGATTTCGCAGAGTAGTACGCTCATCGCGACCACGGTCGCCGCCGAGGAAGACAGAGAATTTCACGACGCGCTCGCCATCGTGCAGGACGCTCGGCCGCACGCGATGCCGAATCCGGCCCTCCACGAGTTGGCGGTGACGTACCTCGCGGCGAAAACGTAGGTCGTCGGATTTCGACGACTCTCGCGCTACTCCGCGAAGAACTCGACCAGCAGGTCGCTCACTCGCTCCGGCCTGTCGTTTTGTACCCAGTGGCTGGCACCCGGCAGTCGCTCGATTCGGAGGTCTGGAATCCACCGGTCCAGCCCCTCGGTCAGTTCGTTTCCGAGGGCGAAATCCTCCGTCCCCCAAATCAGCATGGTCGGAACTCGCACGTCGAACGAGTCGTTCGACCCGCCGACGAGGGACCGAAGCTGGGTCGGAACGCTCTGCCGGAACAGCGCCCGGTAGTAGTTGATGGAGCCGGTCAACGCCCCCGGTTTCGCGGCGGCCTCGACGTAGCGCCGAACGTCGTCATCGGTGAACGCATTCGGATTCGTCGGGGTGTCCGTGAAGATGTTCTCGATGGACTCGTACCCGCGGGCGGACAGGAACAGTTCGGGAAGCCACGGCAGTTGGAAGAAGAATATGTACCACGACCGTCGGAGTTGCGACGGCGTTCGAAGCACCTCTCGGAATCGACCCGGATGTGGAGCGTTCATGACGGCGAGTTTGTCCACGCGCTCGGGGCGGTCGATACCGACCTGCCACGCGACGGCACCGCCCCAGTCGTGTCCGACGACGTGGGCCGTCTCCTCCCCGAAGTGGTCGATGAGGCCGGTCACGTCGGCGACCAACTCGTCCGTCCGATACGCATCGACGCCGTGCGGTTTCTCCGAGTCGTTGTAGCCGCGCATGTCGGGCGCGACGACGCGATAGCCGTCCGCGGCGAGCGCCGGAATCTGCTCGCGCCACGAGTACCAGAACTCGGGAAAGCCGTGGAGGAGGAGGACGAGCGGTCCGTCTCCGGCCTCGACGTAGTGGAGACGGACGCCGTTGACGATAGCGTCGTCGTGGGTCAGTTCGGGCATGCGTTCATCCACGGTATTTTCGTGGATAAGCGTTGACATACGGTCGTGATGGTCCCCCCAGTCGCCGATTCGTTTACCCTCCCTCTCACGGCGGTTCAACCGAGTCAGCCGTACCTGAACGGCCTGAAACTCTCGCTCGTGACGCAGTGGTTCGACTTCGACGCGCCGAACTACGACCCGCTCCCGGTTCGGAAATTCGACGACAGATGGACGCTCACGGACGGACACACGCGCACCTTCGCCGCCCATCTCTCCGGTGCGGACGAACTCCGCGTCGTCCGGGACACGGACGATATTTCGATGGGGACGTACGAACGATGCGTCTCGTGGTGCAAAAGCGAAGACGTCACCGAGATTTCCGACCTCGCTGGGCGGGTCGTCACGAACGCGACCTTCGAACGACTGTGGGTTGACCGGTGCCAGTCTCTGGACCGCGATTAATCCAAAATCCGCCCGATGTAGTCGTCCATGTCACGAGCGA
>NZ_MEIH01000179.1:0-4719 GCF_001723155.1 Haladaptatus sp. W1 | reverse complement strand
GACGTAGTGGAACTTCCCGTACGGGAACCCCGTCGTCACGCCGAGGAACTCGATGGCGTACGTGTAGGCCGTCAACAGGAGGAGCGCGATACCCCGCCCGTCGGTCCACGAGCGGCGTCAACCCGGCGACGAGCGGCGAGCGCATGACGAGCGTCCCGAAGATGATGAGGAAGGGGTTCCGCGCGAGCCACGCCGGGAGCCACGCCTCGTACCCCACCACGAACAGCGCGGCACCGATGAGTGGAAAGACGACCGCGATGGTGAACCGGTTCTCGCGGACGAGCGCGGAAAACCGCGCCTCCGCGGCGCGTCTATCCACGGACGACACCCCACAGGCCGCCCACGGTCAACACGGCCCCGACGACGGTGTTGATGGCCGGATACCACCAGTAGGCGCGTGCGATGTCCACGTCACGGGTGACCCACGCGACGACGAGCAGGGGGTACGCCAGCAGGAGCAGTCCC
This sequence comes from Haladaptatus sp. W1, assembly GCF_001723155.1. Classification (NCBI taxonomy): domain Archaea; kingdom Methanobacteriati; phylum Methanobacteriota; class Halobacteria; order Halobacteriales; family Haladaptataceae; genus Haladaptatus; species Haladaptatus sp. W1. The sequence goes on along the minus strand of NZ_MEIH01000179.1, from coordinate 4,254 downwards.
GCGCGGACGTCGAGGAGCGCGAACAGCCCCGCCGCGAGGAGCCAGCAGACGGCACAGTAAGCGAGGGTTCGGGACTCCCCGAGCACCGTCGCCGTCGTCCGAATCCCGGCGCGACGGTCGGGTTCGATGTCGGGTATCGCGGAGAACGTGTGCATTCCCATCGCCCAGAACCACCCGCCGACCACGGCGAGGAGTGGGGGCTGACTCCCGGCGAGCGCCGCGTAGGCCGCCGCGCCCGGGAGGACGTACAGCCCGTTCGAGAGCGAGTCGAGGAACGGCGTCGTCTTGAACCGGAGCGGCGGCGCGGAGTACTCCGCGCCGAGGACGAGGAAGCCGACGAGCCACGGCCACGCCGCGGACGGCGTGACGAACAGGAACCCGACGCCGAGCGCGGCACAGACCGCGACCGCGACGGGAACCGCTCGGTCCCCTCGATACCGCGATTCTCGTCCCTCTTTCTTCGGGTTCTCCTCGTCCACGTCGGCGTCGAACACGTCGTTGATGCCGTAGAGGAAGACGTTGGCCGGGAACAGGAAGTAGACGAACAGGGCGACCGAGACGGGGGAGAGGAGGTCGCCGACGGTCGATGCGCCGTAGGTCAAACCCACCAGTACCGGCCCGGCGAGATAGAGCCAGAATCGCGGCCTCGACAGCGTGAGGAAGGAACGGATCATCGTGTGTCGGTACTCGACGTTAGTGGTCCTCGACCATGGCGTCCGCGGTGTGTTGGCCGCTGATGAGACACATCGGGACGCCGATGCCGGGTGTGGTGTACGACCCGGTGAAATACAGGCCATCGACCGTCGGCGACCGGTGACCGGGGCGCATCGGCCCGGTCTGCAGGAGCGTGTGGGCGAGGCCGAGCGCGGTTCCCTTCGTGCTGTTGTAGCGGTCGGCGAACTCCGAGACGGAGAAGGACTCCTCGAAGACGATGCGGTCGCGGAGCGAGACGCCCGTGTTCGCCTCGATGTCGTCCAACAGTTTCTCGCGGAAGTTCTCGCGTATCGCCGGGCCGTCGGGCAGTCCGGGCGCGATGGGGACGAGCGCGAACAGGTTGCTGTGTCCCTCGGGCGCGACCGAATCGTCGGTCTTGCTCGGAACGCAGAGGTAGTAGGCCGGGTCGTCGGGCCACGACGGGGTATCGAATATCCGGTCGAAGTGCTCGTTCCAGTCCTCGGGCAGGACGAGCGTGTGGTGGGCGAGCGGTTCCACGTCGCCCTCCACGCCGAGGTACAGGAGGAACGCCGACGGCGCGTAAGTCCGGGACTCCCAGTAGTCGGCGTCGTACTGGCGGGATTCGGGTGGAAGCAGTTCCTGTTCCGTGTGGGCGTAATCCGCGTCGCTCACCACGAGGTCGGCCGCGAGTCGCTCGTCGCCGCTGTGGACGAAGAAATCGCCCTCGTGACCCGTGATGTCCGTCACCTCGTAGTCGGTTCGGAACTCGACGCCCAATTCCCCGCCGAGTTCGACGATGCCGTCCACGACGCCGCCGAGACCGTTTTCCGGGTAGTAGACGCCGAGGTTGAAATCGACGTGGCTCATCAGGTTGTAGATGGCGGGCGTGTTCTTCGGCGACCCGCCGAGGAAGACCAGCGTGTACTGCATTATCTGCTGGAGTCGCGGGTCGTCGAAGTACTGCTCCACGTGGTCCTGCATCGACCCGAGGAGGTTCAGCCCGCGGGCGTTCCGCGCAACGTCCATCGAGACGTAATCCCGGAACCGAGAGCGGTCGGTGTAGACGAAGTGCTCCATTCCGACGCCGTAGTTCTGTTCGGATTGGTCGAGATAGCGCTGGAGCGCCTCGCCAGCGCCCGGTTCGAACGACTCGAACAGCTTCTTGTTCTTCTCCAACTCCGGGAGGATATCGACGAAATCGACCCCTTCGGTTCCGTTCTCGCTCCCATCTCCGTTTTCGTTCCCCCGCCCGTCGCCGTCCTTGAAGAAGATACGGTAGTGCGGGTCGAGTCGCTCCAGTCGGTAGTAGTCGCTCGGCGTGCGGTCGAAGTGACCGAAAAAGCGCTCGAACACGTCGGGCATGAGATACCACGACGGACCCATGTCGAACCGGAAGCCGTCTTCCTCCAGTCTGCTCGCGCGGCCGCCGAGCTGTTCGTTCTTTTCGAGAACCGTCACGTCCGCGCCCGCGTCGGCGAGGTAGCACGCAGTCGAAAGCCCGCCGAAGCCGCTCCCCACGACGACGACGGTGCTGTCCGCGAGATTCATACCGGATGTGGGGGCGCGAAACTGATAAAAACGACCCCCCGACGTGTTGGGTTCCGGTGTGCATAAGGTCGGTTTTTCGGTGGTTTAGCGGGCGTATAACAAAGGTGGCGGAAGTCATAGAAACGGATGCGCCCCTTCCTGACTCGGGCGCGTCAGTCAGTGTGAGCACGCGTATGTCGGCGGTGCCGGAGGCTCTGGCGGGAGGTTGGCTTCCTCCCAAAGTGTCACCAATCCTCTCACGTAAGTTCTCATCCCGAGATACCGTAGACCCCACACTGCGCTATCTCCCTTGCTTTCGATACTATCATTCGGTAGACTTATGTCCGCGTACCTCACCCTGAGTAGCAATAGAGTCGAACCCACGTGGAACTTGACGCATTCTTTCTGTTGTTGGGTGTCGCCGCGCTGTCGTTTCTCGTCGTCGTCTCGCTCTACGTCGTCTGGTCCCGAATCGTGGGGCTCGACCCGACGGTCGCACAGAAGTTCGCCTCGTTCACCGGCATCAAGCGGTTTCTCACCGCGCTCGTTTCGGGTGCCCTGCTGGGAACCGCGGCCGTCATCGCGCCGTCCGTGCCGGTCGGCATCGCGGCCATCGTCATGCTCGCCGCGAGCGCCTTCGCCGCGCTGATGCTGTTCGAACTGGCACAACGGCGCTACGCGAACCGGTCGTGACGGCGTAAGCGTCCCTTGTATGCGGACAAACGGCGACGGAGAGTGTGACACAAAACCGAGATTCCGACGACGGTCACACCGCGTCGGCGACCGCCGAGAGGAGGTCGTCCGGGGACACCACCGTTCCGCGCTCGCGGAGCGACCGGTACCGAACCGCCGCCTCGCTTCCGGCGTAGTTCCTGTCCTCGAAGGGTCGTTCCTCCACGACGACGACCGATTCCGCCTCGGCGGCGGCGTCCAGGTTCGCCACGTTGCCCGTCCCGATTTCCACGTCGGCGATGACGGTCACGTCGGCCTCGCGGATGCGCCGCTCGACGGCGGTTCGCGCCTCGGGGCCGATGGGCGCGAAGGGCTCTTCGGCGACCGTCTCCAGTCCGAGGTGGCGGGCGGTTTCGAGGTCCGAGTCGCCCTCGTTCAACACGCCGACGGACACCTCGTGGCCCGCTGCCGAGAGCAGGTAGAGGAGTCGTGAGACGGTTCCTCCGCCGCCGATGACGTGCACCCGACCGCTCCCGTCATCCCCCCCGTCGCCATCGCCGTCGGTTCCGGCGGTCCGCTCGGGGAGCGCGGTCACGTAGGTCGAGCCGGTCACGGGGTGTCTGGAGACCACCGCGCGAGTGTCGAACGCCTCGCGGAGGGTCTCCTCGGCGAGTACCTCGGTGGGGGTTCCGTCGGCGAGCACGGACCCGTCCGCGAGGAGCAGGAGTTCGTCGCAGTAGTGGGCGGCGAGGTTCAAGTCGTGAATCGCGGCGACGACGGTCTTCCCGTCGGCGACGAGTTCGCGGACGAGTTCGAACGTGCGGACTTGGTGATTGATGTCGAGGCTGGCGGTCGGTTCGTCCAACAGGAGGACGGGGGTGTCCTGTGCGAGCGCCCGCGCCAGTAACACGCGCTGGCGCTCGCCGCCGCTGACCTCGGTGATGGAGCGGTCGGCGAACGCCGACACCTCAGTTCGTTCCATCGCGCGTTCCACCACATCGGTCCCCGTTTCCCCGTCAAATCCGTCGTTCCGCGCGGTTTTTCCGCCTATTTCGCTCCCGAAGCGGGTCCGGTACGGGTTTCGGCCCATCGCCACCACGTCGCGCACGTCGAAATCGAACGAGAGCGAGGTGTCCTGTGGCACGGTCGCCACGCGACGGCTGGCGGCCTTCGAGGAGAGGTCCGCGATGGCGTCGTCGTCCACAACCACGCGGCCCGAATCGGGCGAAAGGGCGCCGTTGGTCGCGCGGAGGAGGGTCGTCTTGCCCGCCCCGTTCGGCCCGACGAGGCCGACGAAACGCCCTTCGTCGATGGACGCCGACACGCCGTCGAGGACCTCGTTCTCGCCGAGCGTTATCGAGACGTCCTCGATTCGAATCA
>NZ_MEIH01000178.1:0-6615 GCF_001723155.1 Haladaptatus sp. W1 | reverse complement strand
CTTCTCCAGATGGTGGCAGGTCGCCGCCGCCGTCGTGATGATGGGACTCGTCAGTCCCTATCAGTACGTCTGGTCGTCCATCCGTTCGCCGATGGCGAATCGCCTCGCCATCGACCCGGCGGCGCTCGGCGCGGTGTTCACCCTCTTCGTCATCTTTCAGGCGGGGTCGCAGTTCCCGGTCGGGTGGTGGCGCGACAGACACGGCCCGCGTGCGCTGACGCTACTGGCCGGACTCCTCGCGGGAGGCGGCTACCTCGGTCTCTCGCGTGCGACGAGCGTCTGGCAGTTGTACGTCCTCTACTCGCTCGGGGCTGTCGGGGTCGGCATCGTCTACACGGTCGCGGTGAACACGGCGCTGAAGTGGTTCCCGGACCGTCGGGGCCTGACGACCGGACTCGGGACGATGGCCTTCGCGGGCGGGAGTGCGCTGGTCGTTCCGTACGTCCGGGCGAACGCGACGGCCGCGAACTATCCCGGCGTCCTCCGGAACATGGGCCTGCTCATCGGAATCGGAATCATCGTCGGCGCGGTCGTGCTTCGGGACCCGCCGAAGGGGTGGCTCGAAGCGACGACGAACGGGGGCGACGACGCCGGTTCCGACGCCGACCCGACCGCGAGAAAGCAATACACGTGGCGCGAGATGGCGGGAACGTGGCAGTTCTGGGTGATGTACGTCATGTTCGTCTGCGCCAGCGGAGCCGGACTGATGCTGACCGCGAAGGTCGTCTCCTTCGCCGAAAACCTCGGTTTGGCTGCCGTCATCGCGACGATTTCGGCGACGGTGTTGCCGGTCGCAGGCGGCGTCGGTCGTCTGGTCGTCGGGGACGCCTCGGACCGCCTCGACCGCGAGAAGGCGATGGCGGCGTCCTTTTTCCTCTGCGGAATCGGCCTGTTCGCCGTCGTCTGGTTCGCGCGCGCGGAATCGAACGTCGGATTCATCCTCGCGGTCATCGTCGCCACGTTCTTCTGGAGTCCGCAGTACACGCTGTTCCCGAGCGTCGTGGGGGACTACTACGGCCGTGAACACTCGTCCGCGAACTACGCGCTCCTCTACTCCGGCAAGATGTGGGGTGGGGTGTTCGGCGGGGCGGTCACGGGCTTTCTCATCACCGCGACGGGTTGGACGACGGCGTTCCTCGTCGGGGGCGTGCTCGCAATCGTGGCGGCGGTCGGCGCGCTGTTCCTCCGTCCGCCGACGGACAGTTAATTATTCGAAGCAATCTTACTCGTAATTTTCTCCTAGTGGTTGTCACGGTAGTCTGTGACACGGTTTGGGCGGTTGGTAGATTACTACTGGGCATCAGCGAAGCCCCCGAAAGGTGAATATTCGCGCGTTTCTGGCTTCGTATTCCAGACGCATCCCCATAAGTTATGAATACTATTTCCGTAGATTCCTTAGAGCATTCCCAAGGCATACAGGAAACAGCTGCTTTTCCTACGGGAAACAGTTATATACCTACACCGCATATTATAGAATACATTATGACTGGATACTACGACCTCATTCTCGGACTGATCCCACTCGCACTCGTCGGCGTGACCGGAGCGTTCAGCGCGGCCGGACTCGCACTGACCACCGCAGTACCTCTCGGAGCGACCGTTTCGGTCCTCCTCATCGGACACGCTCTGTTCGTGAACGGCCCCGTCGATGAAACGCCTGCCCCGAACCCCCAGTCATCCACGCCAGTCAACTCCGCTGACTGAATCCCTTCGATTTCCCTCTCTCCTCTTCTTTCTCCTCTTCCTTCGATTCCCGTTACCGTTCCTTCTCTCAATTCCCTTCGATTCCCGTCAGAGTCCCGACTCTCCATCGCGTCTCCGGTTCCCCATCACATCTCCGATTCCTGATTCTCCCCGTCTCCCGTTCCGGTCGGTTCCCGCTTCCCGTTCCTCAACGGTTTTGTCGCTGGCATCCGTTTTGTGAGTCATGACCGAGACGCTGTTTTTGACGAGCGACGACGTTGCAGGACTGGCCGGAATGGACGAGTTCGTTGATGCCGTGCGCGACGGCTACCGCCAGCGGGGGACGGGCGCGCCCGCGAAACCCAGAACGACGCTGGTGAACGACGAACCGACGGGGATGTTGACCGGCTACTCGGCGATTCTCCCCGAAACCGGCGCGATGGGGGGGTACATGTACTCGGCCGGATTCGGTGCGGGCGACGCGTGGTTCATGACGCCGCTGTTCGACGCCGAGAGCGGCGAACCCCTCGCGCTCATCGACGGCGCGAGCATGAACCCGTTCAAGACGGGGGCGGCAGGAGCGGTCGGACTCGACGCCCTCGCCCGCGAGGACGCGACCTCCCTCGCCATCATCGGCAGCGGCGCACAGGCGCGCGGGCAACTCCAAGCCGCCGTGACCGTCCGTGACATCGAAACCGTCTCCGTCTTCTCGCCGACGAAGGAGAGCCGCGAGTCGTTCGCGGCCGAGATGAACGAGGCGCTCTCCGCGTCGGTCGCCGCCGTCGCCAGCAGCGCCGCGGCCGTCGAGGACGCGGACATCGTTATCACCGCGACGACGGCCAGCGAACCGGTGTTCGACGGCGACATCCTCGAAGACGGGACGCACGTCACCGCGATGGGACAGTATCATCCCAAAAAGAGCGAACTCGACGAGACGACGATAGAGCGCGCGAAATACGTCCCCGACTTGCGAGAGCGGGCGACGCAGGACGCCGGATCGTTCCTCGCGGCGCTGGAGTCGGGTGCGGTGGACGAGGACCACATCCACGCCGAACTCGGCGAGGTGGTCGCGGGCGAGAAACCGGGCCGCGAATCCGAAGACGAGATAACCGTCTTCGACAGCGGCGGGACCGGCATCGAAACCGTCGCCGCGGCGTACATGCTCTACGAGAAAGCGACGGCGGAGGGACTCGGTTCGACGATTTCGCTCTCGCCCGCGAGCGAGTCGTTGACCGGGGAATAGCGTCCGTTTACGACCGCGACCCGACCCACGCGCCGAGGGCGATGCCGTAGATGGCGTGTCCGGCGTGGAATATCGTCGATTCGTCCTCTTCGAGCGTCATCCCTACCAACCGACCGAGCATGACGCGCTCGCCGAAAATAGAGAGGAGCAGTCCGTAACCGAGGCCAGCGATGGTCCCCTCCGTTTCGGCGTTGAGCGCCGAGTTCGACCCCTCACCGAACGCGACGCTGAAGAAACCGCCAGCGACGGCACCGTACAGCGCGTGGAGGAAGAAGGCACCCAGCGGATGCTCGTCAGGGTTGCCACCGACGTATCGTGCGAGAAAGTCCGCCGTCGGCGGGTACGATACGGAGACGGACTCACGAAACACGGTCATGACGACGGTGCTGAAAAGTCCGCCCACGAATCCGTTTTTGACGTTCGAAGCCATACGACGGATCCACGGGGTCCGCGTCGATAGCTGTGGTGGCAAAGCGGGCGGCGAACGCGCTTACGCCGACCAGCCGACCTGCTCTTTCGCCTTCTCGATGGCTCCCTCGACCTTCTTTTCGAGTTCGTCGATGGAGCGTTCGACGTGGTGGACTCGCTCGCGCGGTATGCGTCGAACCACGTCGTCCCCGTCGTCGTTTTCCCCGACCTTGACGAGCCAGTGGTCGTCGAAGTACACGATGTCGTCGTTCTCGACCGCTCGTTCCTGTACCTTTCCGTCCGGGTCGTCGTAGACGATGGTCGCCGTACCTGTGTCTGGCATCGTTCGTTCGTGGAACGACTGAACTGAAACCTCCTTCGGCCGGAACGAAACTCACTCCTCGTTCGCCCGGCGACGGATATCGACGCGATAGTCCGAAAGCACGTCCCGCCCGAGGATGAGGTGGTGGCGCATGTGGCTTCTGTCCTCGACGCTGGCCGTGACGCGGTGCCACCGCCCGCCGATGCCGATGTCCACGTCCACCAACGGCCGTGTTTTGCTCGTTTTCCCGCTGCCGAACTTCACGGTAGCGCTGCTCTTGACGGGTCCCGCGCCGACGCGCGACGCGAGGTCGATGCCGATGCTCGTTCGGGTCGCGCCGGTGTCCGCCTTGGCGACGACCGACGCCGCCTCGCGCATGCCGTTGACCGTCACCCACTCCGTGTAGCCGACCGTCCGCCGTCCGTTCGCCGCGGCCGAATCGACCGGCTTGCAGTTCGGAATCGAGTCGTCGAGCGTCCTCGCAACCGCTTCGACCCGTTCGCTGGCGACCTCGCCGCCAGCGCGTTCGATGGCGTACCGGGCGATGAACGGGGCCGCGCTGTTGCCGGTCGCGCGGAAGAGACCGGTGAACCCGGCCGTCGGGTTCACTTCGAGGACGTACCAGTCGCCGTTCCACTCCATCACGTCGACACCGGCGACGTCGAGACCGAGGACGTGCGTCGCCTCGCATGCGATGGTTCGAACCTCGTCGGGAATCTCGTCAGTCACGTTCTCCGGCGTTCCCCCGCGCGCAACGTTCGTCCGCCAGTCGCCGTTCGGGGCCGAGCGTCGCATCGCGCCGACGATTTCGTCGCCGACGACGTAGACGCGGACGTCGGACTGTCTCCCGTCTTGGTCGAGAAACCGCTGGAGGAACGTGTGTCTGTTGCCGACCATCGGCGTCGGCCGTTTGCCCGTCCCGACCTTCCACGCGGCTTCGCCGTGAGTTCCGATTCCTGCCTTCTGGAGTATCGGCCCGCCGACGAAGCGACGACCCTCCGCGAACGTGGCGACGGACAGCCCGAGGAACGAATCCGGCGTCCTGATGCCGTGGTTCGAGAGGCGGACCGCGGTCGCGTACTTGTGAATCGCGGTCAGCACGGCGTCCGGCCGGTTGACCATTGGGCGGAGTCCGGCGACCGCGTTAGCGATTTCGAGGTGTTCCAGCGGGTATTCCGCGGTCGTCAACAGCAGCCGATTGACGACGATATCCACGTCCGGGGTGAACCGCGGCTCGTCGTCAAGTATCTGAATCCGGGTGTTTCCCTTCCGTAACCAGACCGGCGTGTAACCGAGGTCCTCAACCGCGTTCAAAATGGCCTTCGTCTCCTTGCTGTTGTGAAAACTGAGGACGCCGACCCGAATCGGGGCGTCGTCTGTGCGAGCCATACGCACTCTAGGCGTGGAGCGAGCCTGTCGGTTTCGTCGGTCAGAAACCAGGAGAGGTCCGAAAACGGTCGTGTTACAGTCCGAGGGCTTTCAGCAGCGGGATACCGCTCGCCAGCGCGCCGACGAGATACCCGCCGATAGCGCCGCCGTTCAGGAGCGGCAGTCCGGCGTGTGCCCGACCCTTCATCACCATCCAGAGCAGGACGACCAGTCCGACGAGCGTCCCGACCATCGCGGTCAGCGCGGGCAGGTTGAGCGCGATACCCGAGAGAAGCGGCTCGGCCGGGGAGAAGAAGGCCGCACTGGCGACCATCACGGTCGGCATGACGGCATCGCCGAGTCCGATGAAGAACGCGTCCCGGTCTTGAGCACCGCTTCCGGCCTCATCCTTCTCGACGTCCTCGCCGCCGTCCACCGCCTGTTCGTCGGCCGACGCCGCCATCTCGTCCTCGTTCACCGCGCCCTCACTGGTGGCCTGCACCGCGTCTTCGAGGAAGGAATAGGAGAGCGACAGCGGAATTACGAGGATGACGGGTATCTTCAGGTCCATCACGCCCGAGGCGAGCGTCAGCATGTGTTCCGTGCCGTAGACGCTGATGGCGTCGTACACCGCGAGCACCGCGAGCAGGAGAATCGCGGGGAGCAGGCCGAAGCTGATGCCGAACAGTCCGGCCGACCCGGCCCCCATCACGACGCCCGCCGAGTCGATGACGTACCATTCGGGATAGAGCAACAGCGCGATCGAAACGAGCGCGGCGGCGGCCCACGCGAGGACGTTGACCTGTGACCCATCGACCGTGACGGTGACGACGGCCGGAATCACCACGGTGAAGACGTACAGCGAGAGCATCCCGCTCGTGAGGATGATTATCGCGCGGAAAATCCACTCCACGCCGAGTTTGATGACCAACAACACTCCCGCCGTGAAGACGAGGATGACGCCGATGTAGACGAGGCTGTTCGTCGGGTTGGAGGGGTCCTTGACCGTCTGGTAGCCCGCCGTCTTGAACGGCCCCACCAGCGCCAGCGCGCCGAGTTGCACCGCCAGAAAGATGACGACGGTGAACCCGGAGGCGACGAACTCCCGCGTTCGAGTATCCATATGCGGAGAAGGAAGTGCCCCCTCTTTGTGGTTTTGGGTTCGTCGGACGGCTGGTAGTTCGTGAATCGAGCGCGAAACCGCTAGCGGGCGTAGAGCTTCGACCCGACGAGCATCGCCAGTTGCGCGTCCTCGTCCGGCGACACCGCCACGTACGGCCGCGACACCGGCCCGAACACGTCCACGACCCGACCGACTTCCGACAGCCCTTCGTCCACCACCGTCGTCCCGATGTTCGGGTACTCCTCGCTCGGCGAGCGCACGATGGCGAGTCCTTGGGCCGTCCGGACGACCTGTCCCAACCGCTGCATCAGTTGCGCATGGCCGTGACGTACGCGGCGACGGCCTGAATGAGGTCGTTCTTCGAGGAGTCGTCGGCGTTCTGCACCAACACGCGACCGCGCGCCGTCCACCCCTCGCGGGAGTAGGCCTTGTCGCGTTCGATGACGGTATCGTAGCCGACTTGTTGCA
>NZ_MEIH01000177.1:0-5996 GCF_001723155.1 Haladaptatus sp. W1 | reverse complement strand
GACGGGAGCATCGCGGTGAAGGCGGTCAAAGCGACGATTTCGGACGAGTGGGAACTCGAACTGGAGGACAGCATCGGCAACAGATACACGACGATTCGACCGGTCGGCCGCGTGGCGACGCGCGACCGCGCTGTTTCGGCGCTGGTATCGTTCGCACGGGAGGTCAATGACCTTCGTCACGAACGCGGGGAGGTGCTGCCGGACGACATCGTTCGGGAAGTACAGCGCAGCGAGCGAGTGCCCGTTTAGACGATTTTTCGCGCGACTTCGGCCACGGCCTCGGCGGAGTCGCCGAGGATGTAGACGATGGGTTCGATGCCGTAGCCGCCGGTGTGATAGAGCACCGTCGCGTCCGGCGACTCGTCGAGAGCGGTGCCGACCGCCTCGCCGAGGTCGTCGTACTCGGCGTCGAACTCGGCGGTCGCGTGGCCCGCCGATTCGAGGCGGGCCACGATGTCGGGGTCGTAGCGGACGTTAAGCGCGGCGTGGACGTCGGCACCGTTGTCCCGCGCCGCGAGGAGAAGGGAGGCGACGTGCGCGCTGACGCCGAATTCGGGGTCCGCCGGAATCGTCGCCCGACCCTTCACGTCGAAGATGCGGCCGGGGATACCAGCCACGTCGTCGATGCTCTCGGCGTTGGGCAGACTCTCGCAGAGGTTCGAGCCAACCGCGGGGATGAGTGAGGTGAAACCGCTCGTTCCCTCCACGATGTGAATTCCGCGGCGCATGGACGAGAGGACGCGCTCGGTCGCCCGGAGCTCGTCGTCCGGGTCGTGGACGTTGAAATCCCCGCCGTGACCCGCCAGTTCGGGCATCGCCTCCTCGTGCAGTTGCGCGATGAGGTCGTGGTCTTCGAGTCGTCGGATGAGCACCTCCACCTCCACGAGCGCCTGCACCTGACTCATGCTTCCCGTCGCCAGCCCCTCACCGACCTCGGTTACGAGGCGGGAGACGCGCTCGTCGTCCCGAATACGGTCGTTTTGCGCGACGTCGCCGTGCGCGTACTTCGAGACGGCGCTCTGGCTGATACCGAGGGCGTCGGCCACCTCGCTCTGGGTCAGGCCCCGCTCGCGCAGGTCTTCCGCGAGCATCGAGCGAAACGTGGGGAGGAACTCCTCGACGACGACTTCCTCCGCGAACTTCACAATTGGTCACCACCGAACTCGTGGTCGCTCCCGATTCGGGACGCCTGCGGTCCGGCTTGGTCCTGATATTTCGACCCGCGTTCGGACCCGTACGGCCGCTCCGACGGGTTCTTGAGTTCCGTGAAGATGAGCTGTGAGATGCGCGTGCCGGGTTTGAGCGCGACGGGAGCGGTCCCGAGGTTAGACAGTTCGAGGGTTATCTGTCCGCGATAGCCGGGGTCCACGACTCCCGCCGTAGCGTGGACGACGACGGCGAGTCGGCCGAGCGACGAGCGCCCTTCGACGTGGGCCAGCAGGTCCGACGGGATTTCGACGCGCTCCTTCGTCGTTCCGAGGACGAAATCGCCCGGATGGAGGATGAACTCGTCGCCCTCCTGGACGATGGTTTCCGTGACGTAGCTGTCCACCTCGTCCTCGCTATCGGGGTGGATGCACGGGATGTTGGTTCGCTGGAATTCGAGGAACTCCTCGCCGAGTCGAAGGTCGATACTCGCCGGTTGAATCTGCAGGTCGGGTTCGTCAATCGGTTCGACCACCAAGTCGCCGGAATCGAGACGGCGGCGGATGTCCGCGTCCGAGAGTATCATTGTCGAAAACAGGGGTGGGGGTGTGTAAAGACCCACCGGTCGTCAGGCGAGCGTGGGGAGGAACGAGAGGAAGGCGATGGCTCCGGCGGCCGTCGCGGCCGCCGCCGTCGAGAGCCGCCGGGCGTGTTTCAATCCGAACGTCCAGACGACCCACTGCCACGCCGTCCCGAGCGCGGACACGAACAACGTTCCCCCGCGCGCCGTCGCCACGAGCGATTGCAGTTGGTCGAGGACGACCTGTGGGTTGCTCCCCGAGAGGTCCGTCCCCCGAAGCGCGAGGAAGAACAACCCGATACCGACGAGCATCTGGACGAGGGAGGGGAGCATCCCCCATCCGGCGACCGCGAGCGTGTTCGAGAACGACCCCTCACCACCCGCCACCGCCGACGCGACGTGAAGGCCGACTGCAATCAGCGGCCACGCCAAGAGGACGGTGATGAAGACGAACGGGATTTTCTTCTGGAACCCCTCCCAGATGAGATCGCCGATGACGACGGTCTTCTGTTCGGGTCTGTCACACCCCGTGGAGAAGTTCGCCGCACCACCGGCGGCGAATCCGTCGCAGAACACTTCGTCCGGGCGGTTCGGATTGTCTATCTTCGTCGTTCCGGTCATCCGCTGGCTCATCGACCAACCGACAAATCCGAAGACGGCGGTCGTGACGAGCGCGACCACGAGGACGACGCCGAACGCGCTTGCGAGGCTCGGCCGGGGGGCTCGGTTCTCGAAGAACCGATCGGGACGGACGAGGGCATCTAAAAGCATAGTTCTCGGTGCTTGTCATGTGGTATAAGCTTTCTCGAATCGAGTAGCCAGCGTTTTGGTTCGCTACTACGACGCTCGACTATGAAGCAGGCAATCGTCGCCCGAACCGACATCGGGATGGGCAAGGGAAAATTGGCCGCGCAAGTGGCACACGCGTCCCTCTCGGCGTACGAGGACACCGGAGAGCGAGCGCGAAAGCAGTGGAAGGGAGAAGGGCAGAAGAAGGTCGTCCTGAAGGCCGGAGGCGAGGACGAAGTGTTCCGCCTCGCGGAGAAGGCGCGGGCAGAGGGACTCCCGCACGCCATCATCCGCGACGCGGGTCACACGCAACTCGACCCGGGAACCGTGACGGCGCTCGCCGTCGGCCCGGCCGACGACGACCTCGTGGACCGAGTGACGGGGTCGCTGTCGCTGTATTGATATCGAGCGCAACCTCACTAAAATATATCAGGCCACAAACCTTTTGCTGACCGAGTTTCTCACATCCGGTAGGCTACGAACTGTGTTACCAAAGACCTCACCCAACCACTGATGGACGAATCGACCGTCAACGCCGTACTCGACACGCTGCCGGACGTGTTCTATGTTTTCGACGCGGACGGGACACTCGTCGAGTGGAACGACCGACTCGCAGAGGTGACAGGCTACGATGACGACGAACTCGACGGAATGGCACCGCTCGATTTTATCGCGGCGGAGGACAAACAGGAGATAGCGACGGCCATCGACGCGGTACTGCTGGGCGAGAGCACCGAGACGCGCCAGTCGGCGCTCGTAACGAAGGACGGCGAGCACGTTCCGTACGAGTTCAACGCGACGCGGGTCACCGACGAGGACGGGACCGTCACCGGGTTCACCGGAACGGGACGCAATCTCTCCAAACGCCGAAAGCGCGAGCGCACGCTTCGCAGAGAGCGCGACCGAACGAGACAGCTGCTCGAAACGAGTCCTATCGGCATCCTCATCCTCGACGGCGACGGCCGGTTCATCGAAGCGAACGAGCGCGCCGCGACCATTCTCGGCCTTCCGAAAAGAGAGATACTCGACCGAACGTACGACGACGACCGCTGGAACGCCACCGACGAAACGGGAGCACCCATGCCACCCGCCGAATGCCCCTTTGCCAAAACCATCCGCAACGAAGAACCGGAGTACGACACGGTGATGGGTGTCGAACGGCCCGATGGCGAGCGCGTGTGGCTATCAGTCAAAAGCGCGCCGGTGTTCGACGACGAGGGGACCCCCGTGGAAGTCGTCGCGTCGATTTCGAATATCACCGACCGCCGCCACCGTGAACGCGAGCTCCGCCAGCAGCGCGACGAAGTGGAGACGCTGAACCGTATCAACGAACTCGTGCGGGAGGTGATTCACGAACTCGTCGGCGCGGCGACGCGCGAGGAGATAGAAGAGACGGTGTGTACTCGACTCGCCGACTCCGACCTCTATCGGTTCGCGTGGGTCGGCGATCAGGACCTCGTCGAGGGCAGTCTCGTCCCGCAAGCACTCGCTGGAGATGACCAAGCGTTCCACGAACTCGTCGGAGAGGTCGAGCGAGAGAACGAGGTGTGGGAACGCCCCGCGACGAAGGCATTCCGGACGGGACGACACGTCGTCGTCCGCGATTTCTCCAAAACGACCGTCCTCACCGACCGTCTCCGTGAGGGGGCGTTAGAGCGTGGACTCCATTCGGGAATCGCGGTCCCACTCTCGTACGGGCAGACGACGTACGGCGTGTTGGTGGTGTATGCGACACGAACCGACGCGTTCAGCGAGCGGGAAGCCGCCGGGTTCGACACGCTCGGCGAACTCGTCGGGTTCGCCATCAACGCGACCGAGAACAAGAAACTCCTGGCGACGGACCAAGCGGCCGTCGAACTGATGTTCCGCGTCACGGACGAAGCACTGCTGGTTGACTTATCGCGCCAAATCGACGGCACGCTCGTCCTCGACGGTACCGTTCCGACGTCCGACGGTCGATATCTCTACTACGTTCGCGTCAAGGACGCGCAACCGAAACAGGTGGCGGATACCGCCGAAGCGTTCTCGACCGTGAACAATTCGCGCGTCGTCTGGATTCACGACGACGAAGGGCTTCTCGTGTTGACGGTTTCGTCGTCGCTCGTCGAGAACTTCATCGAATCCAGCGCGAAGGTGCTGACGGCACGGGCACACGACGGCGTGGAGGATGTCGTCGTCGAGGTGACGCGGGAAACCGACATTCGAACCCTATTAACGTCGATTCAGTCCACCTATCCCGATATCGAACTCGTCGCAAAGCGTGACGTCGAGCGAACCGAACGGTCGGAACGGAGGTCCCGTGACGTGCTTTCGACGGAACTCACCGACCGACAGCGGTCGGCGTTCCACGCCGCGTATCTGGCCGGATACTACGACTGGCCGCGCGAGAGCACGGCCGAACAGGTCGCGGAGTCGATGGGAATCGCACCGGCGACGCTTCATCAACACCTTCGAAAGGTGGAAGGGAAGCTCGCGTCGTCGTTTTTTGACAGCATGATGGAGTGAGGTGCGGTTTCGAGTACGGTGAATCGAACCCGGTATCGATGTTCCTCGTGATTCGGGAGGCGAGCCAACGTACGTAGGTACTGCGTACTTACCTACGACGTACTACTACACGGGTAATGGAGAGACAAACAACGACCCGAACATCCCCGCCGAGCACGCGAACCGAGATATCGGTCGAAACGTTGTTCGACGTGCTTAGCAGCCCGTACCGACGATACGTCCTTTCGTTCCTCTCCGATGCGACGACGCCGACCACGATGGGAGACCTCGCCTACCACGTCGCGGCGTGGGAGGCCGACACCAGTATCACCGAAATCGACGACGAGGACGCGACGGAGGCGGAGATACTGCTGTATCACGTTCACCTGCCCAAGATGGAGACCATCGGACTCGTCGACTACGACGCCGAATCGGGGGTCGTCGAACCCGGAGAGCGCATCGAAGTGGCGACGGACTGCATCCCGGCGAGCGAGTAGGGTTTTTTAATTCGGTTCGGACGTAAGGTCCGGACGAATGCGCGAGGCACATCCCATCGAGACCGCGGTCGGCATGGAGTATTACGTCAGCGACGAGGACGGCGTGGGGGGAACCCTCCGGGAGACGAACGAGGACTTCCGAGTGAGAGAGATCGAACGATTCGACGCGGACCCGCTCGACGCGGACCCCGGCTCGTACCCGTATCTGATACTCCGCGCGACGCTCCACGGGTGGGATACCAACGACTTCGCCCGGAGCCTCTCCAGCGCGCTCGGAATCAGCCGCGAGCGGGTGTCGTGGGGCGGGACGAAGGACAAGCGCGCGGTGACGACCCAACTGTTCAGCCTCCGAAAGGTCGAGCCGGACGACCTGCCGGAGATGCGCGCCGCCGAACTCGAACCGGTCGGCCGCGCGGGGCGGGAACTTCTGTTCGGCGACCTCGTGGGCAACGAGTTCGAAATCACCGTCTCGAATCCCGACCACCCGGAGAACGCGGACG
>NZ_MEIH01000176.1:0-2273 GCF_001723155.1 Haladaptatus sp. W1 | reverse complement strand
AAAACCTTGATCAATCCTTGGTTTTGGCTTCAATGATAGCTCGACTTTTGGCGATCTTATTGGGCGAAAGAGAGTTTGTTGAGCAAGAACGAAATAGCTCGCTCCCGTTGTACAGATTGGGGGAATTAATGTGGTCACTGCGCTACTACTCGTGGGATTGTTCGTCGCCATATTCGTCGGATACAACATCGGCGGCTCTTCAACGGGGGTCGCGTTCGGTCCCGCAGTCGGCAGTCGTATCGTCGGGAAAATCGGAGCAGCAGCGCTCTTTACCGGGTTTGCGTTACTCGGTGGCTGGACGGTCGGGCGAAACGTCATCGAGACGATGAGCAACGGCATCGTCCCAGCCAGCCAGTTTACGCTAGAGACAAGTATCGTTGTCCTCTTTTTCGCCGGAGTCGCGCTGCTCATCTCGAACCTCTACGGCGTCCCGGCGTCCACGTCGATGACCGCCGTCGGTGCCATCGTTGGATTGGGACTGGCATCGGACTCGCTCAACTATCAGCTGATGTTCACCATCGTCTCGGCGTGGATCGTCGCACCGCTTTCGGCGTTCGTCGCCGGGTTGGTCATCGGTCGATATATCTATCCGTATCTGGACGCACGGTTTTTCGTTCGCCCGAATCGAGGAGGGGCTAGTGTCGATCGATCGCTCCGGGTCGGTTCCGCGGTTGCGATTCGGACGCGGCGTCGGTGGCCGCGAGGTCGGCGGCGCGGTCTCCGTTCTTATCATCGCCTGCTACATGGGTTTCAGTGCGGGCGCGTCGAACGCGGCGAACGCCGTCGCGCCACTTATCGGGAACGGAGCCATCACCGCCAGCCAAGGAATTCTGTTGGCCATCGGCGCGATCGGCCTCGGTGGGTTCACTATCGCTCGGCGGACGCTCGACACCATCAGCGAGGGAATCACCGACCTGCCGATTCTGGCGGCCCTCATCGTTTCGCTCATCGGCGCGACCATCATCACTATCCTCTCTCGACTCGGCATTCCAGCGAGTCTCGCGGTGAGTACTACGTCGTGTATCATCGGACTCGGCTGGGGACGCGCCAGTCGCGCGGTAACGGTCGCGGAGGTGGCTGACGCCGCCATCGAGGGCGAATCGACACCAAACCGCCGATCTGTCGTCGGGGGCGCTCATCGCCGAGACGAGCGAATCCGACGTGCCACCTGGCCCGACGGTCAGCGAAGTCGCGGAGGGTGAAGTTCCCGACCCATCCACGGTTGGCGACGGTGGCGAGTCGGACAGGTGCCACCCATTGGTGAGGAGGACATCGAGGAACTGGCGGCCGAGAGCCTGTTCGACCCAGCGGCGACGAGTCGAATCGTCCTATTGTGGATTCTCTCGCCGACCCTCTCAGTCATTGGGTCGTATCTCGTCTTCGCGTTTGTCTTGCACGTTGGGTGAGTCGTTCGGTCGTGTTCGCTATAAAGTCGCGTTGTAATTCTGTCGTGTTCATCTCCGAATCCTTCGTCTCGATTCATGACGAAAGCAGAGAAAACCGTTTTACTTCGTGACTGTTGTTTTGAGTTCTCATGGGGGATCACGTTCTCGTTCCGCTTGATGGCTCACCGAAGGCAGAGGAAGCGTTCGACTATGCGTTGAGAATGCCGGACGTGGATATCACGCTCGACCGCGGGTTGCACGTGCTCTGTGACAAACCGCTCACGACCGACCGCGAGAAAAGCGCGCGAACTCGCGGAGCGAGCGGAGACGAGCGACCAGGTGCTGATGGTCGGCTATCAACGCCACCTGAACGAGGCGTTCGTCGAGGCGCGCGAGCGGTGGGCCGACTCGGAACTGACGCCGCGGTTCATCAGCGCCGAAATCACGCAGGACTGGATTTCCCGGTTCGAGGACACGTGGCGGACCAACCCCGACCTCTCGGGAGGCGGCAACCTCTACGACACCGGAAGCCACCTCGTGGACGCCGTTCTCTGGACGACGGGGCTGACGCCGACGTCGGTGCAGGCGGAGATGAAGTTCGCCGACGAGGACGACCGCGTGGACGAGCGGGCACAGCTCACGGTCGCGTTCGAGAACGGTGCCTCGGCCAGTATCTCGGTGTTCAGCGACGCGCCGTGCGTCCGCGAACACATCCACGTCTGGGACGACGAAGGGGCCGTGTACCTCGAAGGACGACAGTGGGAACCCCGGCAGTTGACCGAGATTCGGGAGGACAGCACGACGGTCTCACCCTACATCGACCAGCAACGGAGCGAGGACAAGGCGGCCGTATTCATCGACTGCATCGAGAGCGGGAAGACGCCGCCC
>NZ_MEIH01000175.1:0-1481 GCF_001723155.1 Haladaptatus sp. W1 | reverse complement strand
CTATCGGGCGTTCACGAGAAAATCCGCGGAGCGTTCATACCTCACCTCGGCACCCCGACCGCTGGCTCGACTTCGACGAGGGGATTTTCGAGGCGCTGTGGCAGGATGGACGGGACATCGGAGACGCGGACGTCCTCGCCGACCCTCGCCGAAGATGCGGGACTCGATAGGGACGAGATTCGGAACGCAATCGCGGACGACGACCTCCACGAGGAGCTTCAAGACAGGTTCGCGGAAGCGCAACGACGCGGTGTGACGGGGGTCCCGACGTTCGCTTACGACGGCCACGCCGCGCGCGGTGCGGTTCCGCCGGAGCAACTCGAACGGCTCGTGGACGGCGGCCGGTAACGCGGGTTCGCCGAAACCGATTACCATAGTTTTACCATCGCCGCCCGACGCCGTGAACGATAGATGGCAGGACGGTTCGCACTCGACATCGAAACGGTGAGTCCGACGCTCGACCACTACGAGACGCCGCCGGATTTCCGCGACCCGGCGTACTTCGAACTGCTCGCGGTCGCGCTCGGCTACGAATCGCCCGGCGGCGACAGGGAGATGGAGATGCTGTTCCGACGGGACGACACGCCCGACGACGAACTCGATTTGGTCGCGCGAACGCTCGATTGGCTCGCCGAGCGGGACGGAGACGAGTACATTACCTACGGCGGCGAGACGTTCGACGTGCCGCAACTCGTCGGCCGAGCGAGGGCGGCGGCCGATTCGACGCGGGAGGACCTCGCCGAGCGGCTTCGGACCCGACTCGAAGCGGACCTCGCGCACGTCGATTTACGGCGTCCGGCGTGGGACGCGTTCGGCGACTACACGCGACTCGAAACCGCGTGCCGAGAGGTCGGAATCCGACCAGAGGACACCCGCTGGGACACGTACGACCACGGTATCGACCTCGACGCGCTCCGCCCCGAGAAGTTTCGGGCTTCGGGAAGGTCATCAACAAGGACGTACCCGTATTCGGGAGCGGTACATCGCGCTCGCGGCCGCCGGAGCGACCGAGACGCTGACGTTCCGGTCGTTGCACGAACTGCTCGACCACTACGGCCGGAGGACGTCGTACACCTGTTCGACCTCGCCGACGCCCGCCCGTTCAACGTCGCGGATACCGCGTCGCGGACGTGATTCGAAGAATGCAATCGGACGTTCCTGACGGTGAGAAGCGCTGGGAATAGTATTCTCCAGTATAATTCAGTATTATTCAGTACATTATAGTAGTTTCCTTACGGCGAGCGCGACGGGACTCGTCGGACTCGCTGGCTGCCTCGGGAACTCCGACGATGCTGGCTCCGGCGGTACGGGTTCGACCGGCGACCCGACCGCGACGACCACGGCACAGACCGAATTGAGCGGCACGCTGAACGTCGCAACGTACAGCGCGCTCGTGGACGCACCCAGTTCGTCGCCCGGCGCGTGGTTAAAAAAGGAGTTCGAGAAGAAGTACCCGAAAGCCACCCTCCAGTGGCAGACCC
>NZ_MEIH01000174.1:0-1085 GCF_001723155.1 Haladaptatus sp. W1 | reverse complement strand
GATGGAAGCTCTTTGTACCACCTCGGGCTAACGAGGCTAGACGACGTTCGCATTGACGGGTTCGACAATTCAAAGGGTACTACCGTGAGGGGATCACCCCAGCACGAAGGGCGAAACCTAACGCCGACGTCAATCCCAACCAAGAAATCCTCGTAGAAACAAGTCCCCGACGAAATTGAATCCCAACGGCGACAAGTACTGAACCACTGTTGTCGATGCTTTCGTATGATCGTCGTTGGTCGTCACCGAGTTTGCAAATAGCTTCAAATCAGACTCAGTCAGAGATGGGATGACCTAATCGATGTCAAGTTCTTCTTTAAGCTGTGGGCTGTTGAGACCGGCCCGAAACACAGCGTTGAAGAAATCTTTGTTCTTCGAAAGATCTTCGCCGTGTGCTTGATAGTATTCCGAGTCGAGTCGCTTGAAAGTCGAAATCATCTCCTCATGGATGCTCTCATAGAGATATACGTTCACGTTGTGTAAATCGCGAACTGCAAGTCCTTTCTCTTCAGCATCCAACGCCATTTCCCGAACCGTCGAACCAACTGCCTGTGGCTCGGTGTCTGCTATAGTCTCCGTTTCTGTAGTTACTGACGTATCTGTTGTATCTGTTGTATCTGACGTTACTGATTCGTCTTCTGTGGAGTCAATTGTATCTGATGTATCTTCAGTGTCTGAGACTGCAGATGTACCTGATTCATTTTTATCTGAGATATCTGCTGTATCTGCTGTATCTGCTGTATCTGCTGTATCTGCCAAGCATGAGATTACGAAGCCGATAGTGCTCAATCTAATTGATGTCTACTCTATTATGTTTCGCTTAATTGAGGGATCCAATATCCCGCTAGAGAGAGCACAACGATAAGTAATAAAATCAAGATAAGAAGGGTATTTATTATATTTGTGGGAATTTTCTCGACAGCAATGATTCCGAGACAAAAGATAGCAATCAAACCGGTTGTTACGTTTTGTAGACGCGATTTTGATTTCATTTCCTTTTGCAGGAGATAGATTTGCGAAATAAATCCTAGCGCTGCAGCGGCAATTAAGAGGGTGCCCATTACTTACTACGTATAAACTAAAGT
>NZ_MEIH01000173.1:0-7907 GCF_001723155.1 Haladaptatus sp. W1 | reverse complement strand
TTCGAGGACCAGCCGTTCGGCGAGGCGGTCAAACGGGCAACCGACCTGCTAGGTGGTCGCGGCTACCCCAACCCCGAGACGTTCGAGACGGCACTGGAACGTGGCCAGATAGACCCGGAGATACTCGAATCGGAACTTGCCGAGGCAGGCTACGAGGAGGAACCCCATACGCTGTTGGACCGCATTTCCGACGCGATCGACGTCGTGGAAGGTGTCACCGATACCGCCCCAAACCATGTTGACCAAGTGCTGACGAAGTGGCTATCGAACTTCCTCGACGAGGGGAGTGCCCACTGGTCGATGCCGAACCGCGAAGAAGGGTTCTACGCCGCTTTTCGTGGGGTGGTCGAATACGACGGCGAAATCCCAGACGAAGGGCTCATCACTGACCTTCCCGAGACGCCGATCGAGACGATCGAGACGGTGCTGGAGCCGTACCCGCAGAGCCAGTGGGTGTCTATCTTCGAGGAGCAACTAGCTGCCCTCCCGGGCTGGACGGGGTTGATCAAGCAGCGTGTCGATGACGGGAGAGAGTGGCAGTCGAAATACCCGATTTCGCTGGAGGAGTACCTCGCGGTGCGTCTGGCACTGTCGGATGCGATCGGTGTTGATCTCGAGCCCTCGAACGAGGGCACCGACACGGAGCCAGCCGACGAACTCGCTCAGGCGTTCCTGCGTGCGTGGGAAGCGACATACCGTGACGATCTCGTCGAGGCGATCGCCGAAGAGAGTGAGTCGATGGCCGATAGCGATCCGTCGAGCCGTCCAGACGCCCAGCTCGTCTTTTGTATCGACACTCGTTCGGAAGTCATTCGCCGTCACATCGAGGCGAGGGGTGATTATGAGACTCACGGGTACGCTGGCTTTTTCGGCATCCCGATCGAGTACCAGGGATACGACACCGATGTAGCGGTCGAGGCCTGCCCACCGATCCTCGAACCACAGCACTACATCCACGACTTTCCGACCGACAACGACACGCAGGCGAGCCACGACCGCTGGTGGGGCATCCGCGAGGCCGCAGATGAGATTATCAAGACGCTAGAGGCCAACGCCGCCACAGCCTACGGCTTCGTCGAAAACGCCGGCAGCGGCTACGGCCTCGCACTCGCGGCCCGCACGCTCGTTCCCGGGCGCGTCCACGACTTGTTAGACGCTGTTGAAGCGTCGGTACCCGACGAACACAAGTTCTGTGAGCCGCTGATCCACCACCAGCACACCTATGTCGGTGATCTCCCGGTGGGACTGACCCACGATGAAAAAGTCGAGTACGCCGCGACCGCCTTCGACCTGATGGGCTGGGAGGAGTTCGGCCGCCTCGTCGTCTTCGCCGGGCACGCCAGCGAGACGACTAACAACCCGTACGAGGCGAGCCTAGACTGTGGCGCCTGTGCTGGCAACCCCGGCGGCCCGAATGCCCGCGTACTTGCAGCAATCTGTAACGACGAGGATGTCAAGACGGCACTCCGCGACCGCGGCTTAGACATCCCCGAGGACACCGTCTTCGTCGCTGGCCAGCACAACACCACGACCGACGAGGTGGAACTGTACGATGACGACATCCCCGAAAGTCACGCGGGGGATCTCGACCGGTTGCGTGCAGACCTGGCTATCGCTCGCGAGAACGCGACAGCCGAGCGCGCCGAGTCGATGGGTGCCGACAGCTCGATGGGCGTCAGTGAGACGGAACGCCGTGCCGCCGACTGGGCCGAAACGCGTCCCGAGTGGGGACTGGCCGGCAACGCTGGCTTCGTCGTCGCCCCTCGCGAACTGACGAGCAACCTCAACCTCGACGGCCGGGCCTTCCTCCACTCCTACGACTGGTCGACCGACCCGGATGGTGACGCGCTCGAAGCGATCCTCACTGGCCCCATGGTCGTCACACAGTGGATCAATACTCAGTACTACTTTTCGACAGTCGACAACGCAGTCTATGGCAGCGGGTCGAAGGTGACTCAGAACCCTGTCGGCAACGTCGGTGTCTACCAGGGAACCGGCGGCGACTTGATGACCGGTCTCCCCCTCCAGTCGCTGATGGCCGCCGATGACAAACCGTATCACCAGCCGCTCCGCCTCTCGACGGTCGTCTATGCGCCGGTCGAGCGCGTCACCGGCATCTTGGCCGACCACGAGGAGTTGACCGGACTGCTGGACAACGACTGGCTCTCGCTGACGGTCGTCGACCCGACCCAGGACCACCGCACCTTCCACTACGAGGAGGATTTAGAGTGGATACCAATGTCCGAACAGACCGAAGCACACTTAGAGATACCGAACGCTTCCGCTGTCGCGGACGGTGGAACACAAATCTAGCAATAACCGGAACCCTATGCACAAGACAGCGATACCGACCAACTAGCGAACTGTGACTGAGATGGGCTTGGTAGCTTTCCGTGTTGGCCCTGTGTACGGTCAAGTCGACACGATCTCCTGGAAGAGTAGTGCGAATTACGTGTGAATGGCTCTGTTGAAATCCTCAGTGAGTTACACGTTCGCACGATAGTTATTAGATGCAGTCTCTCCCGAAGTCGCGGTTACTCCGGTTCGTTGAGCAGGCATTCCACTTGGCTCAACGAGCTGTCGCCCGCCACTCCTCAAAGTTTTCAAAACGACGCTACACACTCTACCAGCACATCGTTCTACTCTGTCTCAAAGTTCAGAAGAACACGACGTACCGGACGCTTCTCGACGAACTCATTGAGATGCCCCGCATTCGGAGAGCCATCAATCTGGACGAACTCCCTTCACCCTCAACGTTGTGCAAAGCGTTCAACCGGCTCGATATGGCAATCTGGCGTGTCCTGCTCAACCTCTCGGTCACACTCCTCCCGACCAACGGTGTCGTCGGGATTGATGCATCTGGATTCGACCGCAGTCACGCCTCGAAACACTACACGAAGCGCACGAAGCTGACAATTCAGCAGTTGAAAGTCACACTTCTCGTGGACACGAGAGCGAATGCTATCATCGATTCGCACGTAACAACGACACGAAAACACGACTCCCAGATCGCGCCGTCGCTCATCAAGCGCAATGCCGACGAAGTGAGCACTCTCCTCGGGAATAAGGGGTATGACGACCAGAAGATCCGCGCGTTACCCCGCGAAAAAGATGTTCGTCCGCTCATCAAGCACCGAGAATTTTCGTCGCTCCACAAGGCATGGAACGTTCGGCTGGAGACCGACCTCTACGGCCAACGGAGTCAGAATGAGACGGTGAATTCCCGTCTCAAACGGAAATATGGGGCATTCGTCCGCTCACGTCACTGGTGGAAGCAGTTCCGTGAACTCGTTATCGGCTGTCTCGCTCACAACATCGATAAGACACTCTGAACAGTGGATAGAGATGAACGATAGAGCGAACCGAGTTGTGATATCCCTGGTTCTCGTCAGAAGCGCCGTGACCGAGACAGAGCATGAGGTCAGCATGAAGAACAGTACGCGGTGATGATGTGTTCCTCTGCCCGCTGGAGGATTCGGCTAACGACGGATTTGTTCACGTCCAGTCGGTCAGCGAGATCGCTCAACGAACACCGGCGAGGTGAGTTATAATATCCGTGCTCGACTGCCAGTTCGACGACTTCCTGTTGCCGGTTAGTAAGTGCATCCCCCGCCCCATCTATGCCAGAAATCTGGACGAGGTGGTATTCTATCTCCCCAGCGTCCAGCTCATCGCGGAACGCCGAGAGTTGCTCCCGTGACGCCGTGATGTCGCCGACGAACCATCCGTTTTCCAGTCGTAGCGGAAACGAGGGAACGACCCCCGAATCCGCCATTGCTCCGTGCGGTGGAGGCGTTGACGTACTCACCTCGAAAAGAATCTTTTCGGCTGTCGAATGTCTGATTTCGACATCGGAGAGAGTGGGGATCGATGAAAGCGCCTCCTTGAGAGAGGGCAACCCGATAGTAGACGTTTCGACGAGCACCCTGAGTTTGCCATCAGTCGGCCATGCGCCCAGCACGTTGAACTCGGTTTTAGGATATTGCTCTGACAGGATAACGAGTGCTTCGTTAGACTTGATTTTCAGTGTTGCCTGTGGCATGGGTCCGGTTGCTATGGCTCAACTGTCCTCTAACTCTCCGCCCAACTGTTGGACGAGTCCGAGTTGATCGCTTTGCGTCCACGTCTCGATGAGCTTCCCGTCCTCGAAGCGATTGATCTCGATGGCTGTGAGTTCGACCTCCTGTCCGGTTGGTTCGACACCGAACATCGGCCCTCCCTCGTGGGTGCCTGTCATCGTCCATCGCAGTGCGACCATCTCGTCAGCCCCCAGTATATCCTCTTTCGTGACCGTCATGTCCGGAAAGATGTCTCGTGTTCCGCGTGCCAGTGCCCTGTACAGGGCGGGCCCCCGCATTTCGGCTGCCAGTTCCCGGTCGTGGATATGGTACTCTTCATGCACTAATTCGTTTGCTGTATCTGGGTTTGACCCGTTCCAAACATCTTCATACAGTCGGGTGAGTGTGTCTTCCGGTGTCTGCATATCACCTGTTACTCCTGCAGCCAGATTGGCAGTTGTGGTCAACATGTTGCCATCAGCGTGTTGGAGGTTCCCGGTGTGAATGGCATTATTCCGCACTCAAAATCTCCGACCGGCTCGTCTGATATGCTGGATAAGCGCTGTGTATGCAGGAGGATCGCATAATTATCTATCGGAATTGGTAGTTTCTCTATCAATCAGCTTGCACACCTACCTAATGGATATTCCAGCAGGAAAGATGTTAAGACAATAGGGTTTCAACAGATTCTCTCATTTTGATTTTCAGTTGACCCCTGTTCCGGCTGCATCTTCATCTCCATTGCCACCGGGTGCCGCGAAATCCACAGCATTCATTCCGCAATTCGTGTCGTATGCGGGCTCATACGGCGGTTCTTCAAGTCCTTTGTTTCCCCACATGAATTCCATTGGGCCAGTCGCGCTTACAGTAAGGCCACCGGCGGTCGAACTACCGACCCAAAGACAACCTGAAAGAGAAGCACCACCATATCTCGCTTGCACCTCGTAGTGAACCGTCTCAACCGACGGGCCGACGCAAACGCTAGATGGTATATATCCGGGGCGAATGGGACATCAGCATCCAGTAGTTTTGCTTAATCGTCGATATCGTGATGTACCTTGTTGACGTCGACGAGACGGAACCGAACGACCTCTTCGTCGGCATGACGGAGTATTTTTCGGAAAGTTACCTCCGCAACCGAGGGTACGAGGGCGGGGAGCATTCGTCCGGCTGGATGCAAGACAGCGTCTTCGAGCTGTTCGATCAGGAGGGGCGGCTATCCTGTTGGCGGATCTCGTCGGAGTGACCGGAGAACCCCTGTGACGACGGACGAGAACGATACGTCTGACTGCGTTAACCAACACTCAGGTTTGGCCGGGTCGTTCGTTAACCACGACCGTTCCGCACCAGCGGAGAGTCGGTCATCTGGTCGGTGAACGCGCCCTGTTTGATCTCGGTAGCGTTGACGGAACGCGGCAATATAGGATTCATATTGGGAATATATCATAAACGGAGATTTATAAGCAATACCCGGAATATTCTGTCACAGAATGGTCTGGCCTGACCGTAGGATCCAGTGCACACTCGGAAATA
This sequence comes from Haladaptatus sp. W1, assembly GCF_001723155.1. Classification (NCBI taxonomy): domain Archaea; kingdom Methanobacteriati; phylum Methanobacteriota; class Halobacteria; order Halobacteriales; family Haladaptataceae; genus Haladaptatus; species Haladaptatus sp. W1. The sequence continues at coordinate 2,316 of NZ_MEIH01000173.1, read as the reverse complement.
TGGGTAGGCGTGGAACCACAGTTGTGTTCTGGATGTTTCTCACAGGTGGACGAGAATGACACTCCTCGATGTCAAAGACCTCGTGGTGCGGTACGATACGGGTGACGGACCAATCCACAGCGTCAACGGTGTCTCATTCACGATCGAGGACGGGGTCAATTACGCGCTCTCAGGGGAGTCAGCATCGGGCAAATCGACGACTGCAAAGGCGATTCTTGGCCTGTTACCGAACCATGCGGTGATAGAGTCGGGGACAATAGAATTCGAGGGCCAAGATTTACGGACGATGACGCCAGGGGAGCGACAAGACCTTCTCTGGGAGGAAATCGCCTTCATCCCACAGACTGCCATCGACGCGCTCGACCCGATGATGACCGTCGGTGGGCAGATACGACAGGCAGTTCAGATCCACAGGACGGTTTCCGAAGAGCGCGCCAGCCGACGCACTCGCGAGTTGTTCGAAACCGTCGGACTCAACCCTGGACGGACCGAGGACTATCCCCATCAGTTCTCGGACGGGATGCGCCAACGGGTTGTCATCGCGATGGCGCTCGCACTCGACCCGAAACTCATCATCGCTGACGAGCCGACAACGGGGCTAGACGTTGTCGTCCAGGACGAGATAATCGACAACATCCTCCAGATTCAGGAAGAAACCGACAGTTCGCTACTCTTGATCACCCATGACCTCAGTGTCATCGCGGAGACTTGCGACGAGATGTCGATGCTGTATGGTGGGACGGTCATGGAGCAGGGCCGCATCGACAACCTCCTTCTCAACCCGTCGAATCCGTACACGATGGGGCTCAGAAACGCGTATCCGGGTCTTGACGCTGAACACGATGGGGACCTCGTCTCGGTCCCGGGAGAGCCACCGAATCTGGATTCGAAACCGACCGGGTGTGTCTTCGAGCCGCGGTGTCCGTTCGCCACCGACACGTGTTCCGAGACAGTTCCGGACCTCGAGAAACTCCCGTACCGAAACCACTGGATCGCGTGTCATCACGTGGAACAATCGAATCGGATGCGGTCCGAGGCCGAGGATTCCTCGACGTGGGGTGGTGCCGTGGAAGGGTCACGCACACCGGACGGCGAAGTGTTACTCGAAGTCGAGGGGCTTCGCAAGTGGTACGAGCGCGAGGACTCGTTGCTGGGACGCCTACCGTTCGAGAGTATCGAACCCTCCATCACGGGACTCACGGGCAATATCCGCGAGTGGTACGACCGACGTGGCGAGGTGATCAAAGAGATGTTTGGGCAGGAGGAGTCCCACGTCCGCGCGGTCGACGGCGTCTCGTTGAGCGTCGCGCGCGGCGAAATACTCGGCATCGTCGGCGAGTCGGGGTGTGGCAAGTCGACGCTCGGAGAGACGCTTGCGCTCTTGGAGGAGCCCACGGTGGACCAGTTCATGTTCGACGGTCGCTCACACGACTACTACCAGGAGAACCTCCAGTCGTTCCGGCGGAAGTTACAGATAATTTTTCAGAATCCGTACGAATCACTGAATCCCCGGTTGACGGTCGAACAGCTCGTCAAAGAACCGCTGACTATCCACGAGTATCGACTCGACGAACGTGAGACGGTTGTCGAGGAGACACTCGAAAAGGTGGGACTGGCGCCGGCCGAACGGTATCTGGACATGTACCCGAACGAACTCTCGGGGGGCGAGCGCCAGCGCGTGGCAATTGCACAGGCATTGGTGCTCGAGCCCAAACTGCTCATCTGTGACGAACCCGCCTCGATGCTCGACGTCTCGCTGCAGGCAGAGGTGCTCAATCTCCTTCGTGGGCTAGCCAACACCGAGGGTATCGGTGTGCTGTACATCTCCCACGACCTCACCAGTCTCTCGAAGATCGCCGATCGCATGGCGATCATGTACCTCGGCAAGTTCGTCGAACGCGGACGAACAGAACGAATCGTGAGCGACCCACAACACCCCTACACAGAGGCCCTGCTCGAAGCGGTCCCGGAGACGGACCCGAAAGGGAACCGCGAGCGCATAACCCTCGACGGGAAGCCGGCGCTCCCCTCACGGGCGACCACTGGCTGTCGGTTCGCCCCGCGCTGTCCGAAGTCGACCGACCGCTGCTGGGATCAAGAGCTCGGTTTGACCGAGTGGACAGGTGATCATCACTCAGCAGCGTGTTTCCACCCGGCTAACGACGAGTCAGACGAACCGAACCGGGTCGACCAGGAAATCGGGAGCGATTGAGCTCCCCTCGGGTTTTTCTAGCAGACTACATGCCTGTCCGTATGGTCCAGCGTTCACTTCAGTACTGCCCGGGCGACGACCGCGAAATGCTAGAAAAGACCATC
>NZ_MEIH01000172.1:0-2228 GCF_001723155.1 Haladaptatus sp. W1 | reverse complement strand
CCGAGCGGTTCGTTTGCGTCAGTTGGAACTAATCACGAATTGGAACGCGAGAGCGACGGTTATCGACGGAGAGCGCGACGACAAACGACCGAGAAAGGGACACGGTGAGACGAAGGTCGGCGATACGGAACCACGACGGTTTTTACTCTACAGCACAATACTGTAGACATAGAAACCGACACCTCTCACCGATTATGACTGACGAAGATACACCCGAACCACCGGATACCAGTGGCACAGAGATCGGCGCGGGACTGCTGGAGCAGAACATGGGGCCGAGTTCCTCGCTCGCGCACCTGTACCGTGGCGAGATTCACCGAATGAAGTTCTGGCGCGAGCGGTTGGACCGGACGAGCAACTGGGCGATAACGCTGATGGCGGCCATCCTGACGTGGGCGTTCTCCAGTCGAAGCAATCCCCATTACATCGTCCTCCTCGCCGAAAATGTGGTCGTCACCGCCGTATTCGTACCGTGGTGACGGTAACTCCGTTCGTTGGATTTGCGTTCCACCCATGTTATAAACAAACACACCTCATGCGATACCGTATAGTTATCGCCGATCAGCACGCCAACGGGAGTAACTTCGGAGAGAATCGTTGTTATCGAACAATAGTACACGAGTGGGAGACGGTACAATCGAGCCGTCGGTACTCGAAATTCGAACCATCCGAACGTTTATACCGGAAACCGCGACCAGACACGACCATCCGTCGGTGTTTCGACCCGCATCGACGCAAAATACCCCTGATGCAAAAATTGAAGGAATCTCTGTCGAATCGGGATGTAAGAGAATGGACAACGAACAACAACTGCCGGTCGGTCATCTCGTCGCCGACGACACCGAAGTGGCGATTCCGGTCGTCGAAATCCTGACAGGACGCGGGTTCGTCACCGGAAAGTCGGGGAGCGGGAAGTCGAACACGGCGTCCGTCGTCGTCGAGCAGCTGCTGGACGCGGGTTATCCGGTGGCTATCATCGACGCGGACGGCGAGTACTACGGCCTGAAAGAGGAGTACGAACTCCTCCACGTCGGCGCCGACGAGGAGTGTGACATCCAAGTCGGCGCGGAACACGCCGAGAAGGTCGCGTCGCTGGCGCTCGAACAGAACGTCCCCATCATCATCGACGTGTCGGGGTATCTGGACGAGGACGAGGCCGACGCGCTCATCCGCGAGACGGCGCGCCACTTGTTCGCCAAGGAGAAGAAGCTGAAGAAGCCGTTCTTGCTGGTGGTCGAGGAGTGCCACGAGTACATCCCGGAGGGCGGCGGGATGGGCGAGACGGGCAAGATGCTCATCAAGGTCGGCAAACGCGGGCGGAAACACGGACTCGGAATCATGGGCATCAGCCAGCGCCCGGCCGACGTGAAAAAGGACTTCATCACGCAGGCGAACTGGCTGGTCTGGCACCGCCTGACGTGGGAAAACGACACGAAAGTCGTCAGCCGAATCGTCGGCAGCGAGTACGGCGAGGAGGTTCCCAACCTGAACGCCGGGGAGGCCTTCGTGCAGACGGACTGAGCCGGGTAGGCAACCGGACGCAAGTCCGGAGTGGGAGACCACTGGCTCTGGAACAGAAACGAGACCGCTTCGCGCGACCGATGAGGTGTGCGAACCGACCCGTAAGGGTAGGAAGTTAACCCACCGAGGGAAGCGTGATGGCATCGCCATCACGCGACCGCGCTGGCGCTGTCAGTGCGGTGACCGCGAAGAATGGATGGAACGGTGAATCCTTGCCGGTGCAAGTCCGTGCCATATTGGTAGCCCGGACGCGCCGTCGGATACACTCCGACGCGCCTCCGGACCTTGTCCGGAGATGGTTCGGACGCTGAGCCGAATACTGGGTCGAACAGAAGGGGGCTTACTCCCCTCAGCCATCATTCATATTCCGAACGCGACTGCCAGTAATGCGACCCCAGCGAGTATTTCTATTGCCACGACCGCCAAGGCGGCGCTTGCTTTGATGTACGTCATGCTGCCCAATTCGGACAATGATTCCACCACCAATAAGTAAGAACGATGGTTATGCACAGTTTCTCGTTTCAACAGCAAAATAACGGATTGAACGGTTCTAAACGATTGACAGTCGGTTTGAAAGGTTCTATGGAATGATTGGAAATGTCTCTCATACTCATTCAATCCGTGATTACCGTTCGATAGTCGCGTGAAAAATACGCGATTAGGGTCCGTCTAAATATCTCTCGCGTGGATCGTTTGTTTCGCCCGCG
>NZ_MEIH01000171.1:0-6255 GCF_001723155.1 Haladaptatus sp. W1 | reverse complement strand
CTGGCCGACAAATCGGTCACGGCCGACCCCTTGGACGGGTGGGAGTACGCCAACGCCTACGACGAGTTCGAGGACGCGGACGGCGTGGAACTCGTCTGCGGCGCGAGCGAAACCGACGGCGACGGCTGTGGCGAACTGTACTTCCTCAACTTCGTCCGCTACGAGAAGGGAGAAGAACTCGACCCGGACGTACCGCTCCGACCCGAGGACGCGCCGAACTTCGATTTCAGAACTTAGCGTATCCGTAGCCGAAATCCCCACTCGTACGTGCCGCCGTCCACGTAGTACCTATCGACGAAGCGATAGCGTCCCGACGGATAACAGGTGTCCGATTCCTCGTGCGTCAACACTTCCCACTCGACGTGCACTTCGTCGCCGGAACTGAACCGGCGATGTTCGGTCGCACCGCGTCCGGTTGACGGCGTTGCCCACCAACAACCGTCGTGGCGACTGCCCGTCTCGGCTTCGTATTCGAGAACGAGTTTCGAGCCGTCGGGTCCGGCGGCGAGCGTGTCCGCGAACGGGCCGGGGTAGTTGAATCGAACGGTGCGAGGTTCGTCCCCCGTGTACTCGAAGTCGATTCGAATTCGCGGCGGATGCGCCGCCGTCTCGTCGGAGAGGAGCCTCGCCGAGAGCGTCGCCGGAAAGTCGGCCGGAACGGGGTCGTTTTCGATGGAAAAGCGAGGCTCACCACGGGAGAGATGGAGGACGTCCCCGAGACAGCCAGCAGTCACGCTCGTTCCGACCGCGCCGAGCAACGCTCGTCGTCGCATGGGGTAGTTTCACCCCATAGATATCAAAATCTTTAGATTAGTAAGAGAAACGTTGTTCCTATCCGTTCGCGTAAGATTTCGTCGGGACGGGGCGTCAGCCTTTGATATTGCAGACGGGGAACGTTCGAGCGACCGTATCTCCGATTCCCAGCGCGTCCGATACGCGCACGACTTCATCCACGTCCTTGTAGACGCCCGGCGCTTCCTCCGCGACCGTCGCGCCGCTCTGGGCTTTGACGTAGATGTGCTCGCGTTCCAGTTCCTCCCGCACGTCCCCGCCCCAGTAGTCCTTCTTCGCTTGGGTTCGGCTCATCACCCGGCCCGCGCCGTGTGCGGTCGAGCCGAACCCAAGCTCCATCGACGCCTCGCCGCCGCGGAGGACGTAGCTTCCCGTCCCCATGCTGCCTGGGATGATGACGGGTTGGCCCACGTCGAGGTACGCGCCGGGCACCTCGGGGTGGCCCGCCGGAAAGGCGCGCGTCGCTCCCTTTCGATGGACGAACAGCTCTCGCTCCTCGCGCTCGACGGCTTCTCCGTCTCCCACTGGTCGGCCCTCCGGCCCAACCCTCACGACGTGCGTCTCCTTCTTGGCGATGTTGTGCGCCACGTCGTACAGCAGTTCCATCCCCATCGTCCGCCACGGCCGGTCGAACACGTCCTCGAACACCTCGCGCGTGCGGTGCATGACGAGCTGTCGGTTCACCCACGCGAAGTTGATGGCCGCCCCCATCGCCGCGTAGTACTCCTCGGCGAGTCGGCTTCCGGCGGGCGCGGCCGCGAGTTCCCTGTCCGGGAGTTTCGACAGCAGCCCCGAGTGCCGTTTCTCTATCTTCCGGAGGTAGTCGGTGCAGACCTGATGGCCCAGTCCGCGACTGCCACAGTGGATGAGCACGACGACTTGCCCCTCCGAGAGTCCGTACGCGTCGGCGACCTCCTCCCGGAACACGTCCGTCACGCGCTGGACTTCGAGGAAGTGGTTGCCGCTCCCGAGGCTCCCGAGTTGGTTCTTTCCTCGATTCTTCGCCTTCGTCGAAACGGCCGACGGGTCGCTCTCCTCCCGGACGCCCTCGTCCTCACAGTGCGCGAGGTCGGCGTCGGTCGCGTAGCCCTCGTCCAGCGCCCACGCCATGCCGCGCTCCAGCACCTCGTTCACGGTGTCGATGCCCGATTCGACGACGCCGCCGCCGCCCAACCCGGACGGGATGGCGTCGAACAGCGCGTCCACGAGTTCCTCCTCGTGGCCTCGCACGTCGTCCATCGTCAGATTCGTCCGCATCATCCTGACGCCGCAGTTGATGTCGTAGCCGACAGCTCCCGGCGAGATACAGCCGTTTTCGGCGTCGATTCCGGCCACGCCGCCGACGGGGAAACCGTATCCCTGATGACCGTCCGGCATGCAGACGGCGTACTTCGTCACCCCCGGCAACTGGGTCGCGTTCCGCAACTGCTGGAGCGTCTTGTCCTCAGAAATCTGGGAGAGCAGTCGCTCGCTGGCAAGGACGCGAGCGGGCGTTCCCATTTTCCCCTTCTGTGGAATCTCCCACACGTACTCCCGAACCCGTTCGAGCGTGACGTCCCCCGCCGTGTACGTCTTCATGCGTGCTACTTCGAGGCACACGTGGGAAGGCGTTTCGGGGGTGATGAACTTCCCCGTCGTTTAGCGGACGACGACGATTCCGTTCCATTCCCCGTTCACCCCATCCGTTCGCCGTTCACACTCCCTTTCTGCTGTTCACCCATCCGTTCGCCGTTCACACTCCCTTTCTGCTGTTCACACATCCCGTTCGTCGTTCACACGTCGAACACGACGTAGGCGCGCCAGCCGTCGTTGGTCTCTTCGACGACCATCTCGGAGTAGGTGACGGCCTTGACCTCCCGCGCCGAGAGGTCGGCGAGCGGGACGCCGCGTGCGCTTCCATTGAGATGCCAGCCGTCGCCGTCCTCGCGGACGCTCGCCTCGTTTTCGACGGGGAGCACGGCTCGGACGTCGCGCTGGTAGATGAGTTCGTCCAAGTAGTCGAACAGGAGTGCCTCCCGGCTCTCGGCGCGCACGTCGAGGGCGAAGCGCGTTCCGCCTGCTGGGATGTCGTCGCACATGGCCGCCGCCATGCCGTCCGCAACGGCGGCGAACGCGTCGGAAATCGTCTCTCCGGTCGCTTCGACCCCGATATCGGCGGTGTGTTCTCGGAGCGCGTAGCTCATCGTCTATTCCTCGCTCGCTACCGGTTTGAGGCTTGCCACTCCGACATCTCGATGATTCGTATGCCGGTGGAATTATATTTGTCTGCCTGCTACTCCCTCGCAGTGAGCGTAAACATCGACACGCGCGTCGTCGGGCCGGGCGACAATCGCTACGTCGAGGAGGCGTGGCAGCTAAAAGAGCGCATCCGGCAGCGCGAGGGCGTGCTGAAACAACGACGGGGATTCTTCACAGACGCGTACCGCCGGTCGACCGTCTATTGCTACGTCACCGAGGACGACGACGGCGAACGACTCGTCGGGTTCGCGGCAGTCCGACGCGACGGATATATCCTCTTTCTCGCGGTCGCACCCGAGTTTCGGGGCGAAGGGTTCGGTCAACGGCTCGTCGCGAAGGTCGCGGACAATCACGCCTCCGTCACCTGTCACGCCCGAACGACGAACGAGAACGCACTCGACTTCTATCGACACCTCGGCTTCGCCGTCGAGCGTCGCATCGATAACTACTACGAAGACAGCGGCGACGCCTTCTACCTCCGACTGGGTGAGGAAGAAAGCATCGCCAAACGGCTCTCGGATTTCATGCGTAACTAACCGTTGGGTTCGACCTCGTACGGCGGACCGGTAATATCGTCCCGAGCAGCGACCGCGTAATCCGAAGAAACAACGCTTTAATCAATCGGGTGTTTCATGAACGTACGATGGAAGAGCGGACGCGTGCGTATCTCCGAGGCCGGTTCCGTGACCACTACCGAACGGTAGCGCCGGAACTCCCGCCGGACGCCGACCAGCGCGAGTGGGGGTACATCCCGTGGACCACCGGACCGGGGACGACGATGGTTCGGCACAACTCCCTCCTCGACCTCGGCACCCTCGGCGGCTTTCTCGAACGCGAGCGTCCGCGACACGTCTACTTCTCCGCCGGTCGCTACCGTGACCCCGGTGCGGGGACGATGGACGCGAAGGGCTGGCAGAGCGCCGACCTCGTGTTCGACTTGGACGCGGACCACCTGCCGGGCGTCACGCCCGAAACGCCCTACGCCGACATGCTGGCTCGGTGTAAGGAGGAACTGCTCGACCTCCTCGACATCCTCGAACGGGATTTCGGCTTCGAAGACATGACGATAGTCTTCTCGGGCGGCCGCGGTTACCACGTCCACGTTCGGGACGAGGAGGTCAAGGGATTGGGCCGCGAGGGACGGCGCGAAATCGTCGATTACGTCCGGGCGGGCGACGTGGACTTCGAATCGCTGGTGCAGTCGGAGACGGTCGCCGGAATCGGACTCAAGAACCCGACGCAGAAACGAACCCTGCCGACCAGCGGCGGGTGGGGCGGTCGCGTCCACGCGTACGTTAGCTCGTTCGTGGACGACCTCCTGTCGATGGACGAAGCCGACGCCCTCGAACGATTGCAGGAGTTCGACGGCATCGGCTCCGGCAAGGCGAAGGGAGCGTACAACGCCGCGACGAACAACCGCCGGGAGATAGACCGCGGGAACGTGGACGTTCACCCGGCTTTCTACCAACTCGCGCGGATTCTGGCCGACGACGTGTTCGCGGCCGAAAGCGCGGCGGTGGACGAACCCGTCACGACCGACACGCACCGCCTGATACGACTTCCCGGCAGCCTCCACGGCGGGAGCGGGTTGGAAGTGACGCGGATTCCGCGCGACGAACTCGACGATTTCGACCCGCTCCGCGACGCGGTTCCGGAGACGTTCCGGTCACACGAAGTGACGGTCGAACTATCGTCCGAGGCGCACGTTTCGCTCGGTGGCGAAAGCTTTAGGCTCCCGGCGGGTGATGTATCGATTCCCGAATACGTCGCCATCTTTTGTATGGTGCGCGACCGGGCAGAAAAGGGGAAAGAATGAATCTCGACGAACTCCGCAGTGTGCAGAGCAAGGAGCGCTCGAAGGACAGCTTACAGCATCTGCGCGAGTCGTTTTACGCGGACGTCGGGGCCTACATCCGCGGCCTCCGCGAGGAGCGCGAGCGGGCCGCCGAACGGGCGGACGACCCGTTCGATTCCGCTGAAGTCAATCAACTCACCGACGAAATCAAGACCGCGGAGGAGGTCGTCGAGGCGGTGTACGAACGCCGCGTCGGCAAGGTCGTCAAGCGTGCGAGCCTCTCCGCGGCCGGAATTCCGGCCGACGAGGACGGACTGACCAGCGAGGAACAACAGCTGTTTGCGGACCTCGTAGGCCGTATCGAGTCGAACAAGGAGACCGTTCTCGACGTGTTGGCGGGCAACGAGAAGAGCGCCGAATCGACGGCGAGCACCTCGGATGCCCCCGACACGGCGACCGCCGACCCGAGTGCACGTACCTCGACCGCCTCGGACGCACCCGCCTCCGATACGATGGGTCCCGATACGACCGCCTCCGACGTGAACGCCGCCGAATCCGAACCGGAGCCCGCGGGCGACCGTCCGTCGGACGAGGCAGCCGCGATTGCGGGGGAGCACGACGCGACCGCCTCGTCCCAGATGGACGAGTCTACGCCTCCCGAACCGTCGCCACCCAGCGAGGCGACCGCTCGGGAGCCGGGGGAGGCGTCCACGCCGGACGCGGACGCACCGGACGGTCCGGAGTCCTCCGCACTATCTGAATCGTCTGCCCCATCCGCTTCGGCTGCGGATACTGGGCAGTCCGCCGAATCGTCGGACTCGGACACCGCGGACGACCGGACGACGGTCAGAATCACCCGCGATGTCGGGTCGATTCTCGGCGTGGACGAGCGCGAGTACGACCTCGAAACCGAGGACGTGGTTGCGCTCCCGTCCGAAAACGCGGGGCCGCTCATCGAGCGCGACGCGGCGGAAAAAATCGACTGATTCGCTTCGTTCGAGCGGCGACTGATTCATTTTAAGACATCTCGATTCGAACGAGCGCGCATGGTCTCCGGATTCTGGTGGTACGTCCTCTTCGTGCTGGTCGGGACGGCGGTTGTCTGGAAGGGCAGCGACATGCTCGAACGGTCGAGCAAACGGCTGTCGCTGTACTTCGGTCTGCCGCCCGTCGTTCAGGGGGCCATCGTCGTCGCCGTCGGGTCGAGTTTTCCCGAACTGTCGAGTACGGTCGTCTCGACGTACGTACACGGCGCGTTCGATTTGGGCGTGAGCGCCATCGTCGGGTCGGCCATCTTCAACCTGCTCGTCATCCCGGCGATCTCGGGTATCTTCGCCGATGGCGTCGATGCGGACCGGTCGATAGTCTACAAGGAAGCGCAGTTCTACATGGTCGCCGTCGCGGTGCTCCTCATCACCTTCGCGCTGGCG
>NZ_MEIH01000170.1:0-2306 GCF_001723155.1 Haladaptatus sp. W1 | reverse complement strand
GGTGATGTCGAGAAGTTCGGCGATTTCGTCCACCTTGCGGTTTCGCTCCGCCTTGCTCAGATCGGTCGAGTGTTTTAGCCCGTAGGCCATATTCTCTCGCGCGTTCATCTTGGTGTAGAGCGCATAGCTCTGGAACACCATCGCGATGGAACGTTCGCTTGGCGCGAGGTGTTGGACCTCGCGGTCGCCAATGGTGATCGTCCCGTCGGTTACGGTTTCGAGTCCGGCGAGCATCCGGAGCGTGGTGGATTTCCACAGCCGGATGGCCCGACGAGGACTAGAAACTCGCCGTCGTCGATGTCGATGTCGAGCGAATCGACCGCCACTTCGCGGCCCTGTGCGTCGTCGTAAATCTTCGTGAGGTCGTTCAGTTCAAGCGTCGCCATCCGTCTCACCTCCGTGGTCGTATTCCGCAGTTCGGTTCATCGAATCGCCTCCCCCATCGCGTCGAACGCATGGAGTTCCGTCTGGTCGAACGCTACGTCGACGCTCGTACCGGGCGAAACGCCCTCGGGAAGCGCCCGAACGCGGGCGATGAACGTGTTGTCACCTCGCGCGAGTTCGAGTTCGTAGGCGTTGCCGAGCGGTTCGATAACCTGCACGGAACAGGTCACGGCGTTCGTCAGATTCTCCGAGTCCGGTTGGGAGACGTTCGCCACGTCCTCGCCGAGCGTTTCGAGCAGATGCACGTCCTCGGGTCGGACTCCGAGCGTTTCTGTGTCGGCGGGAAGCGCCGCATCGAGCGAGACGGCGTCGCCGTTCGGCAGGAGCGTGACGCCGTCGTCGACGAACACGTCGAAGAAGTTCATCGGCGGGTTGCCGATGAAACCGGCGACGAACTCGTTTGTCGGTGTCTTGTAGATCTCCTCGGGGGTTCCAACCTGTTGCAGTTCGCCGTCATCCATCACGGCGATGCGGTCGGCGACGCTCATCGCCTCTTCCTGGTCGTGGGTGACGTACACCGTGGTCGTTCCCAGTTCCTGCTGGAGTTCCCGAATTTCGAAGCGCGTTCGAACCCGGAGTTGTGCGTCCAAGTTCGACAGCGGTTCGTCCATCAGGAACGCCTTCGGTTCACGGATGATGGTTCGACCGACCGCGACGCGCTGTCGCTGGCCGCCCGACAGTTGGCCGGGTTTCTTTTCGAGGAGGTCCTCGATTTCGAGGAGTTCGGCCGTGTGTTCGACTTTTGCATCGCGTTCCTCGTCCGTAACGTCCATCTTCCCGAGCGGGAATTCGAGGTTGCCACGGACGGTCTTGTGCGGGTAGAGCGCGTAGCTCTGGAACACCATCGAGAGGCCGCGCTCTTGTGGAAGCGTCCGCGTGACCTCCTCGTCGCCGATGTCGATGCGTCCGGCGGTCGGCGTTTCGAGTCCGGCGATCATCCGGAGCGTGGTCGATTTGCCACAGCCAGACGGGCCGAGGAGAACGAGGAACTCGCCCGGTTCGATGTCGAGCGAAAGGCCCTCGACGGCCAGCACGTCCCCGTATGACTTTTCGATGTCTGAGAGCGTGATTCCGGCCTGTTTCGTCTCGACCGCAGACTGGTTCGTTTCCGTACTGGAAGCCGATTCCGCGTCAATTTCGGTCGTTTTGGAGGACATTGGTTAACCCTCCACCGAACCGAATGTGAGGCCTTCGACCATGTATTTTTCGAGGTACACGAACATGATGATGATCGGAATGCTCGTCAGCAGTGATGCAGCCATTATCTGTCCCCACACCTGTGGAACCCTGACGAGAGTGCGTCCAGACCGATAGGAAGCGTGAACGTCGATTGGGACTGGAGGAAGATGCTGGCGAAGAGGTACTCGTTCCACGCGATCATGTACGTGTAGATGAACACGGCCACGATGGCGGGTTGCCGACAGCGGGAGTGTGATGCGGAAGATGACTTCTAACCGCGAGTAGCCGTCCATCATCGCCGCCTCCTCGATTTCCGGTGGGACGCTCCGGAAGTAGTTCCCGAGCATGTACAGCGACACCGGCAGCGTCTGGACGAGGTACGTGATGACCAGACTGCCGAGGTTGTCCACGAGTCCCATCCAGACGATTATCTTGAAGAGGGGCACGACCAGCAGGATACCCGAGAACATGTACACGAGCAGGACGCCGCGCGAGAACAGGCCTCGTCCGGGGTAGTTCAAACGGGCGAAACTGTACGCGCCGAACGTCGAGACGACGACGGACATCCCCGCGGTAATCACGAAATGATGATGAGGCTGTTTTTGAGTACGTGACGAACGGGAACGTCTCGGGGCTGAAGACGCTCTCGTAGTGTTTCAGCGTCAGGTCCTGTGGCACGAACG
>NZ_MEIH01000169.1:0-6609 GCF_001723155.1 Haladaptatus sp. W1 | reverse complement strand
GCCGAACGCGAGTGCGATAACGACGACCGAGAACCAGAACTGACCGATTTCGGTGCCCGGTGTAATCCCCTGGGCCACGCTCGCGGACAGGAACGGAACCTGCCCGGAGAGCGCCTCCGAGTAGGGAATTTTCTTGTTCGTGCTGATGAGAGAGTCGAGGGCGACGCCGAGGATTATCGGCGGTAAGAGGTTGAGAATACGGGCAAAGAGACTCGAGACGACCCCGACGACGAAGGCGAAGCGATTTTCGCCCCCGTATTCGACGAACAGACGCCGCATCGGATTGTCGGCGTTCTCCCGCTGTTCCTCGAACGGGTCGTCTTCGTCCGTGTGTATGCTCATTATTCTCTCTCAAGGGACACCGTATTGATAAGATTTTCCTACGAATCGAAACACCGCCGCTTCAGTCGGTGTTGCACCAACGCAGGAACGGCCAAGTCACGCATAAGCGTTCGGGCAGGGAGGATATCCGAAGCGATGGTCGCTATCGCGGAGGGACGGATAAACCAGAGTTCGTTCTCCGTCCGATCACAGGGAGAGAAGGAACAACTGCGATAAAAATACGTTGTTTCTAGAAACGAGACACGTGGTCACTCGAAAACGGAGACGTAGCGGCGGTTACAGGCTACGACTTTCGACGTCGGGGTCGATACCGGCTTCAGTCAAATCCATGCGCACGCGGTCACGAAGCGGGCCGGGCACCGTTCCGCGGCCGACCGGAACCGCCACGTCGCCGTCTCCCTTCACTTTCCAGTAGAGCACGCATTGGCTGGGGTGATAGTACTCGATGCTGTAGTAGTCGTCAGCGCCGCGGTAGTGGACGCGGGCGGCGAACCCGTCCACCTTCCAGCCATCCTGTTCGCCGAGTGCGGAGAGCGTGTCGTCCATACTTGCGGATTGCTAGCGAGCGTGGTAGTCGTTACGAAACGGAGAAAGTAACAGTTATTCCTCCGGAGCGATTTTTCCACGGTACGGGTTCGTGGTCTAGTTGGTTATGACGCGGCCCTTACAAGGCCGAGGTCGGTGGTTCGAATCCGCCCGAACCCATCGAATTTTTCGAGGAACGGACGTGACGAGTAAATTCGTCCGTGAGGGCGATTGAACCAGACAAGTCGCATGCCCGGGAGCGAACGAAGTGAGCGACCCGGAACGTCTTGGCGAGGTTCGAATCCGCCCGAACCCATTGGATTTTCGTGGTATTTCGTGGTGAGCGAAGCGAACCACCGAGGTCACGAAAAGGAAACGTTCGGCGGTTCGAACGAAGCAAGTCACAGCCCGCGGAGCGAGCAACGCGAGTGAGCAGGAATGTCTTGCACGCAGTTCGAATCCGCCCGAACCCATAATTCTGCGCGATGCGATCCACCAAAGAGCAGTGCGACACCTTCGACGGCGAACGCTTCTATCGCGGGGGATCGTCGTGCTGACCACGAGCAGGAGGTCGCTCACGACCAGCGCGCCGACGTTCCTCCGACGACGAGAACCCGTCCCGGCCGAGCGTGAAGAACTGCTGATAACCGATACTCGCTAACAGGGCGAGGAAGGGGAGCGGGTACAGCCAGTACGCGCGATAGGCGCGGACGAACAGGGGTATCGTCATCGCGAACGCGAGGAGGGTTGCCGTGACGACGGGAGCGTTCGTCGAACGAAGGACGCGTTTCGAACCGCGTTCGGTGACGAGTTGGTGGACGACGACAGCGGCCGGAACGAGAAGGAAAAGGTGTTTGATGGTTTCACGGTAGAGAGCGGCGAGCCACCGGCTCGTGTCGCCGATGAGCGACGGAACGGCCGGGTTGGTCGTGTACTTCTTCGCGGCACCGAACGACCAGTAGAGCGCACCGTGGAAGGACGGCGACCCCCATACGGCGTACACGAACGCGAAAGAGACGGCGACGACGCCGAGCCCACCAGCAACGAATTTCGTGAGCCACGCCGTCCAATCATCGCGTTCGAGGTAGCGAAGACCGTCGTAGGCGAGAACGGGAACGGCGAACACCGCGTGCTGGGAGAACAGACCGGCCGCCGCGATGACTGCACCGCGTGCGAGGGGATGTTTGACCCAGAGCGCGAGGAGGATACCCGCGATGGCGAACGAGCGAACGTTGACTACGGTGCCCCCGGTGGCGGGAACGCTCGTCAGGAACAGCAGTCCGGCCATCAGTCCGACGCGGGAGGCGTTGCGTTCGGCACAGATTCGCCAGAGGAGGATGGCGGAAAACGCGTTCACGATGCCGATGAGCACGAAAAAGACCAGCAGATACTGGCCGGTCGCCGCGACGGCGACGTTCAGCAGTTCGAACAGTGGCGGTTTGTTGTCCACCGCCGGACGGACGTACATCGGCTTCCCGGCGAGGACGGCCTCGGCGAGAGGTCGCCAACAGCACCGGACGTCAATGTGCGCCTGCCGTCTGCCGGATAGAATTCGGAAATACCGATTCAGCGTTTCGAGGATGCCCAACAGGATGAAACTGGGGACGATGAAGGCGGGTGATTTGAGCGTTTCGCGTTCGAAGGATGAGACGTGCATTGTACTAGCGGGGAAGGAATCTGAACGGTGACGGTGGAGGGTCCGTCTTCCCGTTCGAACCTGTTTTCATATTCACACCAATTGGTAGAATAAATATTTTCTCTTGTTATCCGACGAGATGGTCAAGTAAAATATGTGTCTGGATTTGCCACCAATTAGCCATTCCAAGAGCGGTCGAGGGGGGGAACGGTCGCACAACGCGAGGGGGAGCACTCGCGTGTTCACCGGCCGGAAATCGCTCGTTACTCGGGTGCGGCTCGATAGACCGCCGAAGTTACGCTTCCCACGAGAGTTCTACGCCGAGATCGGACCAAATCCACGCGTCTTCGTTTTCAGGGTCGTACAGTTCGACCCCGCCGTCGATTTCGCGTTCCAAGCAATCATCCCATCTATCGGTGTTCTCTTGCACCATTTGGGTATCTCGAACTGCGGTACCGTGTAGCAATAAGCTTTCTCCCGGTCGCGGTATTCACCGCTTACTCCGTTCCTGACGGCGACTAGACTGAAAAATGAGACGACGCTATTCCGCGGGTTTTTCCCGAGCGGGTGCGGGTGGTTGGAGTTCGATTCCCACGTCGTCGGGCGTCAGAACGTCCGGGAGCGTCTCATCTCGGTCTCCGGTAATGTCCGCGAGTATCTCTTTCAGGTACGCGTTGAACAGTTCCGGGTGCTCGCTCATCGGGAAGTGGCCGATTTGGGCCATCTCGACGGCAGTCGCTCCGTCGCCGATCCCTTTTGCCGTTTCCCGTCCATCGTCCGGCGTCGTGAGGTAATCGTACTCGCCGTTGACGATGTACAACGGACACTCGTCGGCGTTCACTTGGTCGAGTTTGTCCCGGTAGTCGTGGTCGACCGAGTAGTAGTAGAGGTCGCCCTTGAACACGCCGTTCGCACCCTGTTCGTACAGGTACATCGTCTCTCGTCGCGTCTGCTCCGGGCTCTGTGGAGCCATCAATCCCCAGCAGGAGTAGGCGTTCACCTCGGTGGTGTTGACCTGTGGGTGGTCGAGCCAGTCGATGTAAAAGCCCGGACTGTGCGCGCCACACTCCAGTCCGATGAGCGCTCGGAACCGGTCGGGATACCAATCGGCCAGTTCGAGCGCGATGTTGCCACCCATCGACGACCCCATGTAGATAGGGTCGTCGAGGTCGAGCGCGTCCGCGAGCGCGACCAGCGTCTCGGTGAACTGCTTCGCCGTCATCGTGTAATCCTCCTCCCACCACGATTGGCTGGTCGGCGGAACCGACTTCCCGTGATACGGCAGGTCGTGGGCGATGACGCGGAAGTCCTCGGTTATCTCTTCGTCCGTGAGGAGGTGGCGCCACTCCTGACAGTTGTTGCCCGCGGTGTGCTGACAGAGAAGCGGAATCCCGTCTTCCGGTCCGTTCTCCTCGAAGTAAATCCGGTGGTCCGTGCCGCCGATCTCCGTGTGGACGTACTTGCCCGTGATGGGCTCGACGGTCCCGTGCTCGGCCATGTTAGCTCCCCCCGTTGTTGTGTGCGACGCGCATCAAATCCAGTGTGCGCTGAAACGCCCGCAAGTTCTGGAATATCTTCTTGTTGTCTCCCCGCATCTGGAGGTGGCCGTCCTCGTTTCTCACCGCACTGCGATAGTGCGAGGCGACGATTTCGTGATTGAACGCGGGCGGGTTCTCCTGGACGAACTCCTCCCACGCCTCGCGGGAGCCTTCGACGCCGAACGACCAGCGGTCGTTCAAGGTCGGATTCGGCATGATGTCCCGAACCTTCCCGCCCTGCATCTCGACGAGGAACCGCTCGTCGCCGATCTCCACGTAGAAGTTGTCGCTGAACTTGTCGTGGCCCCGAACGCCCATCTCGGGGTCGCTATTCACCGTTTCCTTGTATCGTTCCCACCACTCGTGCGTGGCGAGGTCTGTGTCGTTCATGCTCTCCCCCAAGTCAGGGGGACAAGACCCAACGTGATAAAAAATCACATAATCAATCCGGTGCGTGCGACTCGGAATCAGACAGCGATTTCCCGCAGTCGGGACATCGCTCGTCGACCATCGTCACCGGCGCGTCGCACGCGGGGCAAAACTCCAGATAGCAAGCACGTTCTCCCATGCGAGAAAGTACCACGAAAACGGATAAATGGCTTCTGTTACCCGTGCGTGGGTGCGTCAGGAGTTTTCCCCCCGCCCGCCTCCCCTCGGGTGGATTTCGAAATCCTTTTTTGTACCATCCGCCTTTTCCAGAATGAGCCGCCTTAGCTCAGACTGGGAGAGCACTCGACTGAAGATCGAGCTGTCCCCGGTTCAAATCCGGGAGGCGGCATTTTCCTGCGAACAACGTGAGCAGTGAAAATGCTCACGACCGTTATTTGAAGTAGACCGAGATTCTGCGCGGAGCGCAGGTTCTCGGGCGTGGTTTCAAATCCGGGAGGCGGCATTTCTGTTGCGAACAATACCGTGAGCAACAGAAATGGAATCCAAGGGACAACGGAATGCAGCAGGGGCAGGCGATACCGTCCGTTTCGTTCCAGAGCAACCTCGAAAAGGTATTTTTACAACAGTAACCCCCCAAATTCATACGGAATCCATACAGAGTCCCAACTATGAAAGAACGGTGGCTCTACTCGTGGGCACTCGGTTCGATTTCGTTCGGCGGTGCATCCCTGCTGATACCGCTCTACATCGTCGAACTCGGTGCCTCAACGGTGGAGCTGGGTATCTTGGCGGCGACGGCCGCACTCATCGGTGCCCCGGGAGCGATAGTGTTCGGCCGACTCGCCAATCGTGTCGACCATCGGCGGCCACTGGTGGTGATAACACTCGCTACCGTCGCCATCTTCCTCGCCGCGATTCCCTTGTTGAGCAGCGTGACTGCGGTCATCGTCGCCAACGCCGTCATCTGGCTGGTCGTTTCGTCCATCGCACCCGTGTTGACGATGCTGGTCGTAGACGACGCGCCGGAATCCGCGTGGAGTGAGCGTATTGGGGTGCTGAACAAATATCAGGGCTATGGCTGGGCTGGTGGTCTCGTGCTTGGGACCATCTGGCCGTTTGTCGGGGGACAACTCGTCGGGGAGGAAGCCGTCACTCGCGCGCTCTTCTGGGTGTTCGCCCTCAGTGCGGGGATGAGCGTGATAGGGGCTATCCGGTCGCTTCCGCGTCCCGACCCGAGCGCCCACGTCACGAGCGAACGAAAAATCCGCAAGGTTGCACGACTCCTCTCGACCTCAAATCGAGGCATAAAGGGAACCGCCTTCGTGTTCTCACCGAACCGGTTGTACTGGACCACCCGACAGTTCCATCCACGCAGACTCCTCAACCGGATCAATCCGGCCTTGGCGACCTACCTAGTTGCCGCCGTGCTTTTTTTCACTGGGTTCGCTGTCTTCTGGGCACCACTGCCCTTGTTTCTCACAGAGACCGGCTTCGACTCCGAGGAGGTGTTCGCCCTCTACTTGGCTTCGAGTCTCGCCTCCGCGGTCCTCTACGAGGGCGTCGGGACGTTCGCATCGCGATACGATGTTCGGCTCCTCCAATCTGGTGCGCTCGCAGTTCGTGGCGTGCTCTTTCCGGGAACTGCACTGGTGGCCGGTTTGGGGGCCGTGACGCTCGGATTCGGGGCCGCTGGCGTCGGTCTCGCCGCTATCGGCTTGACGTGGGCGGTCATCGCCGTCGTCGGCACTGCAATCGTCACCCGTCTCGCACCACGGAACGTTCGTGGCGAGGTTCTCGGGGTCTACACGGCCCTCGGTGCCATCGCAGGTGGTATTGGTGGGGTACTCGGTGGCTGGGTCGCTACCTTCGGTTACGGCGTTGCGTTCGGCGTCGCAGGCGGATTGGTACTCCTCGGAGCCGTTCTTGTCCTATCGCTCCGAGCACTATCGAAGGAGAGTCATGCGACCGAACCACGCCCGGATACGGATGCTTCTCGTGTCGATACGGCCGTTCCGACATCGACGAGCGAAGGTAGTGAAAATCGCGCCGGATGACGTCGATTCTCTCACTCACGAGGTCAGTCGCCTCGACCAACTCATCGAGAGGGGAGCGGAGCGAACTAACATGCACCCAACCGCGATTTGAATTAGACCGAGGTTCTGCGCGGAGCGCAGGTTC
>NZ_MEIH01000168.1:0-6205 GCF_001723155.1 Haladaptatus sp. W1 | reverse complement strand
CCAGTTCCTCGTCCACGATGTCCACGATTTCGGGTTCGATGTCGCTCAGTTCGACGCCTTCCTCGGTGACGACGTGGGCGTCCGCCACGTGCGGTTCGTCGATGGGGCGGCCGATTTGCGAGAGGAGGCGAACCCGCATGTCGCGGATGCCGTCCACTTCGGCGACGACGGTTTCGGCGATTTCCGTGCTCAGCAGGTTGTAAATCTTCCCGATGTGGTTGACGGGATTTTTGCCGCTCGTGGCTTCCATGCTCATCGAGCGGTTCGGCGTGATGAGGCCGTTCGCGCGGTTGCCGCGGCCGACGGAGCCGTCGTCGCCCATCTCGGCGCTGGTGCCGGTCGTCGTGAGGTAGATGCTCTCGTCGTCGTCGGCGGTGTTGACGTAGACGTTCACCTCGCGGTCGGTGTACTCGCTCGCGACCTGATGGGTGTAATCGCGGACCGCCTCGACCATCGCGTCGTACTCCACGCGGTTTTCGACGTATTTGTCCACCATCGCGGCGGCGACGGTCACGTCGATGGTGTCGCGCTCGCGCTTGCCCATGATTTTCACGTCGGGGCCGAGTGCGGGGTTGTCCGCCGCGAACTCGCCGTTGAGCCGTCGTTCGGCGTTCAGCACGATTTGTTCGGTTTCGGAGAGGGGGGCGTGGCCGACGCCGAAACTCGTGTCGTTCGCCATCGGAACCGTCGCGCCCTCCTCGGAGAAGACGTCTTGGAGGTCGCCGCTTCCCTCGCCGAGTTTCACGTCGATGATGACGTCACGGCCGACGTCGAGTTCGGGGATGTTCTCGTGGAGGTACTCGCGCGCGGCGTCGAGCGCCACGGTGTCGGTCGGGATTTTCGTTCCGTCGTACTCCTTTGTCGCGCGGCCGACGATGAGGATGTAGATGGGTTCGATCAGTTCGCCGCCGCCGAACCGCGGGTTCGAACTCCCGGCGACGAGTTGCGTCTCGTCGGTGTTGTAGTGGAGGACTTTGCCCACGCGATCGAGATACGTCTGCGAGAGCTCGCTAGAGACCGCTTCCGCGATACCGTCACAGATGGAGTCGGGGTGGCCGATTCCCTTTCGTTCGACGATTTCGATGTCCTGATCTTCGACCGCCCGACGGTCGATAGGTTCCACCTGAATGTTCCGCTCGGTCATTATATCGGATTCGCAGTCACGGATTCTATAACTTGCGGAAACGCTTTCGACCACGGATATTACCGTTACTCATCTTCGAGTAGCAGTCCGAGATACGACGTTCGTATCTGGTCGTCGGGGTCGAGACCGAGTTCGTGAAAGACCGCGTAGGCCCCCACGCGGGCGGATTCGACACCCGCTTCGTTCGTCTCGGTTTCGACCTCGACGAACTCGCCGAGCCCCGTCACGGCGTCGAGGCTGACGACGTAGCTATCCAGTTCGTAGCGTTCGCGTTCCTTGTGGACGGTGGCCGCCGACTCGAACCCGAGCGCGGAGAGCAGTTGATCCACGGTTTCCCCGTTGCCGACCACGGTCTCGTGTTCTTTGCGCGTCTTCGATTCCTGCTCGACCAACGGCCCCTTGTAGGTCACGACCTCCACCGCGTCGTCGTCGTCCGCCTCCCGGCGGATGCGGAGCGCTTCGTCGGTCTCCGCGAAGTCACGGTGGGGGGCGTCGTAGTAGAAATCCTCCTGGGTCACCGTGCCGAGCGAGCGGGCGTCGAGTTCGCGAAGGCGTTCCCGGACCGTCTCGTGGTCGGCCCGGACCTTCACTTCGACTTCGTACATGCTCGGGACGAAGGGGGCGGGAGTCAAAAGCACACCGTGTCGGCGAAATCACGCCGCTCGCGTCGCCGCAGTGTCCCGTTCCGCTCCGTTCGCTCCACCCGCGACGCCGAGATAGTCGGCGAGAGTTCGCAAGTCGCCCGCCTCGCGGTCGAACGCCCGAACGTCGTTTTCCGACACCGTGTTGTCGAACTTCAGCGACCGATACTGGTCCGAACCCATGGGAACGAACGGAATCGCGTCCGCGACCGTCAGCCCGATTCCGGCGAGCGGCATCGGAATCGGCAGGACGGCGACCGACTTCCCGTCGGCGCGATAGGCGAGTTTCGCCACGTCGGCGAGGGTGAGCACCTCGGGTCCGCCGAGGTCGTAGGCGCGTCCGAGATGGTCGTCGTCCTCCACGCAGTCGGCCAGTATCGGCGCGAGGTCGCCCACCCAAATCGGCTGGAACCGCGTCTTCCCGCCGCCCGGCAGTCCCGTCACGTACGGCGTGGTGAGCACCTTCGTGAACGAGACGAACTCGCCGCCGTCGCCGAAGACGACCGACGGGCGGACGATGACCCACTCCAACGACGAGTCGCGGACGACTTCCTCGGCTTCGCCCTTCGCCCGGATGTAGGCGGTCGTTCCGTCCGGGTCGGCACCCAACGCGCTCATCTGGACGAGTTTCGGGACGCCGTGCTCTTCGGCCGCCCGAACGACGTTTTCCGTCCCGCCGAGGTGAACCGACTCGTGGCTCGCGCCGCTCGGCGGCTTGAACAGCGGCGAGAGCGCGACGAGGTTGACCACGGCGTCCCGCCCCGAAAACGCACCGTCGATGCTTTCGTAGTCGGTTACGTCGCCCGCGACCGTCTCGACTCCGGCCGGGAGGTCGGACTCCCGCGGCGAGCGCGAAAGCACCGTCACGTCGTGTCCCCGTCCGTGCAGTTCCTCCGTGAGCGCCGTTCCGACGAACCCGCTGCCGCCGACGATGAGTACTCGCATACTACCCCTTCGTCGGTCAGGGGCTTGACGACACTCCCTGACGTGTTCGCCACGGGTCGTCGTTCGCGAATCCCCCCGTTCTCTCTCGTCGGGTCGTCCGTGAGTCGCCTCCGTCATTTCTCGTCGTCGATACCGACGAACGGCCGGTCTACAATCGACCTAGCCCACTGGCTCAGGTTCCTCCATACTCCGACTCCACGCGGGCGTCGAACGCGTCCCGTATCGTTCGGGTCAACTCGCTGGTGTCGAACCGTCGGTCCCCGACGCGGGTGACCGGCCGCACTTCCCACGTGGTGTTCGTCACGAACGCGTCGTCCGCACGGTAGAGGTCGTCCGGGCGATACGTGTCTCTCTCCACCGCGATATCGCGTTCCCTCGCCAGTTCGAGCACGACGTCCCGAGTGATTCCCGGAAGCACCGGCCCGTCGAGGGAGGGCGTCTTGAGTACCCCGTCGTCACAGAAAAAGAGGTTGCTGGTCGCCCCTTCGGTGAGGTTTCCGTCCACGTCGAGCATGAGCGTTTCGTCCCCCTCCGACTCGCTTCGAGCCAGGATGCCGTTGAGATAGTTGTGCGTCTTTGCGGCCGCCGGGACCGCCGAATCCGGGATTCGAACGGTATCGACGATTTCGACTTCGGCGGGGGAATCCCAGACGGGCGACCCTCCGACCCCGCTCCGGGGGAGTTCCGAAACGAGAATCACCAGCGTTGGAGACGGGTCGGTCGGCGGGGCGAGTTTCCCCGAGTGCTCCCCTCGCGTAACGGTGAGTCGGATGTACGCCTCCGAAAATCCGTTGGCTCGCAACGTCCTCCGAACGTGGTCCAGCAACTCTCCCCGTTCGTATCCGTGGTCGAAGTTCAGGAGGTCACAGGTCCGCTGGAGGCGGTCGTAGTGTCGGTCCCACTCGAACGGAGTGCCGTCGTACGACCGGAGCGTCTCGAAGGCGGCGTCCCCGTACTTGAATCCCCTGTCCGTGACGGACACGGTTGCCTCGGATGCCGGAACGAGTTCCCCGTCGACGCGGTACTGCAATTCACTCATGGATGTTTTTCGATGGTACGGAACGACGTTGCTCGGTGTAGTCGGCGGTTCTCTTTCACAGTCAGAGGAATGTACCGGTTTCCCGTATATATTCTCGCTGCCGATTCGTACCGAACCGACACGAAGAACCCGTGCGAGATATCGGTCTATCGAGAGATAACTCGAAGGTCGATTTTGCGTATTGAAACAGTTATGGTTGCGAATCTCGGAAGAACGGACGATGACCGGGACAGAACACGTCGGTGTGAGCACCAAATGGTCGACGAAATATCTGTAATCACTCGAAAGGACGAGTTCGAATCGGTAGCGAGCGGCTTGGAGAGAGTGGCTCGAATCCCGGTCGAAGTGCGAATAACTGTCGACGACCCCTACACCGCGTACCGAAAGGCGCGGTTCGATTCGGAGGGTGCCTATCTGGAGACGACCGGCGGTCAGGACGGATGGGGATATTTCGGTATCGAACCGGCCTACTGGCTCACGAAGTCCGACGACGAACCGGACAGCTTCGAGCGACTGGAGGAGTTGTTGAACGGCGAGCGATTGGTCCGCGGCGACTGTGACGTCCCGTATCCGTGCGGCGCGTTCGGATGGCTGTCGTACGACATCGCACGGGAGTTGGAGGACCTCCCGGACACCACGGACGACGACAGGACGCTCCCGCGTCTCCAGTTCGGCGTGTACGATTTAGTTTCGGCGTGGAAAGAGCCGCGCGACGGCGACGGGACGGAACTTCGAATCACGTGCTGTCCGCGGGTCGCCCCGACGACGATTTTGCGTCGGTGTACGCAGACGCCCGGAGCCGCCTCGAAGCGCACATGGAGCGGATTCGGGACGGCGACCCGTCGGTCGAGCGCCCCCCCGTCGATGGACCGATAACGTTCCAAAACGAGGTCGGGCAGGAAGAGTACAGCGACCGGATTCGGACCGTGAAACGGTACATTCGAGACGGAGACACCTTCCAAGCGAACATCTCCCAGCGGCTCTCCGCACCCGCCGCGGTCCATCCCACGAACGTCTTCGGCGCGCTCAGGGAAGTGAATCCCGCACCGTACTCCGGAATTTTGGAATTCCCGGGTGTCGATCTGGTCAGCACGAGTCCGGAGTTGCTCTTGGATTGTGAGGCCCGTCGTCTCGTCACGGAACCCATCGCGGGAACGCGACCGCGCGGGGAGACGGCGGAGGAGGACGAGGAACTCGAAGCGGACCTGCTAGCGAACGAAAAGGAACACGCGGAACACACCATGCTCGTCGACCTCGAACGAAACGACCTCGGGAAAGTCGCCGAGTACGGGAGCGTGGAGGTGACGGATTTCAGGCGCATCGACCGCTATTCGGAAGTGATGCACACGGTTTCGGTGGTCGAGGGCGTCCGGCGAGACGACCAATCGATTCCCGACTCCATCGCCGCCGTCTTCCCCGGCGGGACCATCACGGGGGCACCGAAGCCGCGAACGATGGAGATCATCGACGAAGTGGAGTTCACCCGCCGCGGGCCGTACACCGGCGCTATCGGCGTGCTCGGGTTCGACGAGCGAGCGACGCTGAACATGACGATTCGGACGCTCGTTCGGACGTCGGGGCGGTACTACCTCCGCGTCGGAGCGGGTATCGTTCACGATTCGGAGCCGGTCGCGGAGTTTTACGAGACGCTCGACAAGGGACGCGCGCTCATCAACGCCGTCAGCGACGCGCTCGACGACGACGCGGAACTCGAACTCGAAGTGGGTGACGCCCAATGATTCTGGTGATAGACAACTACGACTCGTTCGCGTACAACCTCGTGCAGTACATCGGCGAGTTCGCCGAAGAGATCGTCGTCCGCAGGAACGACGCGACAACCATCGATGAAATCCGCGAACTCGACCCCGACGGAATCGTCGTGTCCCCGGGTCCCGGAACGCCGCAAGAGGCGGGCGTCTCCATCCCGATTTTCGAGGAGACGCGGATACCGGCCCTCGGCGTCTGTCTGGGCCATCAGGCGCTGTGTGCGGCGGAGGGGGCGACGGTCGGACACGCCCCGGAAGTCGTGCACGGCAAATCGTCGGAGATCAACCACGACGGGAAGGGAATCTACGAGGGCGTGCCGAGTCCCTTCCGTGTCGGTCGATATCACTCCCTCGCGGTCCAGAGCGGGACGCTCCCGGATTCGCTCCGGGTGACGGGGAACACCAAGGGAGACGAAGACGAGCGCGTCGTGATGAGCGTCCGCCACGAGTCGAAACCCCACATCGGAATCCAGTACCATCCCGAGAGCGTTCTGACCCCGCCGGGGAAGCGGCTGATACGGACGTTCTGCCGAAAGTGTCGGACGGACTCCTTCGCCGACGTGTAGACGGGAAGGGGACGATTTCGGACGTATCAATCCCTATTTTGTCCGGCCATCATCGTCCTCCAGCCACTACTTTCCTACTATCGTCGTCTGGTTGTGTCCCTCGT
>NZ_MEIH01000167.1:0-4673 GCF_001723155.1 Haladaptatus sp. W1 | reverse complement strand
GACGAGGCACCTTCGTCCACGGCTGTCCGCTCTGCAAGGCGGAGGAGGCCGAGGAAGCCGAGGACGAGATTATCGGGGAGTGTCCCGAGTGTGGCGACGAACACGGCGGCGAACTCGCAATCAAAAAGCTCCAGACCGGTTCCCGACTCGTCGGCTGTACGCGCTATCCCGACTGTGACTACTCGCTGCCGCTCCCCCGTCGGGGCGAAATCGAAGTGACCGACGAGCGGTGCGAGGAACACGACCTTCCGGAACTCGTCATCCACAACGGGGACGAACCGTGGGAACTCGGCTGTCCCATCTGCAACTACGAGGAGTTCAAACAGCGCGAACGTAAGAGCGGGCTCGAAGTCATCGACGGCATCGGCGCGAAGACCGCCGAAAAGCTCGCCGAGGCCGGTATCGATACCATCGACGACCTGAAAGACGCCGAGGCCGAGACGGTTGCCGAGCAGGTCAACGGCGTCAGCGAAGATAGATTGCGAAACTGGCAGGCGAAAGCGGACTGATTCGTCCCCCCTCATCTACATCACAAATCGTGCACGGCGTCCGCATTATGCCAGAATCAGCAGTGACACAACCACCAGTAACTCGCATTTTCACAACCACCGGAAACAGCCGATGAAAAACCGCGGAGACCAGTCTTCTTTCCGGAAAATCGAAGATTTTCCGGGCCGACGACTGAATGGAGAGGGCCGACACGTGTCGGCCCTCGAAATGAAGGAGGATTGCTTTTGGTCGAGCTTTTACAGGGAGCCGGTTGGCGGGACGACAGCGGTTGTCGTCCCGCCGACCCGCGAGCGTCGTAAAAGGTCGTTTCGAAGCTGTTTTAGCCGGGAGTTTTGAAAGGAACTCTATGACTGCGCCATGGGACGACTGGGACCATATAACTAAACTCGATCCGGACAAGAGCCTCGCGGATGGCGATACGTTCGCCGACGTGTGCGCGACGGGGACGGACGCGCTCGAAATCGGTGGCACGCTGGATATGACGCAGGATAAGATGCAGCGGGTCATCGACGCCTGTGCCGAGTACGACGTGCCGCTCTATCAGGAGCCGAGTAACCCGGCCGTGGTCGTGGAGAGCGACGCGCTGGACGGCTATCTCGTCCCGACCGTGCTGAACACGCGAGACGTGGCGTGGATAGCCGGGCTCCACAAGGAGTGGATTCGGATGGCGGACGTGGACTGGTCGGAGACGCACACGGAGGGCTACATCATCCTGAACCCCGAGGCGAGCGTCGCGGAGTACGCCGACGCCGATTGTGACCAGACGCCGGAGGACGTGGCGGCCTACGCCGAACTCGCGGAGAAAATGCTCGGACAGCAGATAATTTACATCGAGTGCTCGGGTACGTTCGGCGACCCGAAAACCGTGAAGATGGCACAGGAAGCGTTGGACGAGGCGACGCTGTTCTACGGCGGCGGCATTCGCGACTACGAATCGGCGAACACGATGGCGGCGCACGCCGATATCGTGGTCGTCGGCGACCTCGTGCACGACGAGGGTGTCGAGGCCGTCCGCGAGACGGTCGAAGGTGCGAAAGACGCGAAGAAGGCGCGCGCGGAATCGGCGTAAGGAGCTTCGACGTACGAGAGTTCGTTTTCCGTCGGTCATTCGGAGTAGTGGCGACGCTGGGGGAAAGCGCCGCCAATTGTGAGTAGAGACGGTGATTGTGAGTGGAAACGACGCAAATAACCCAAAAAAGCGCTGATGGTCGTGAATGGGAGATTCGAATATTCATGAACGGAATATTCATATATTCATGAGACGGATATACGGTCGGGATACACATGTCTGCACTCGAAACGGTCGGTCTGACGAAGTACTACGGAGAGACGCGGGGTATCGAAGACCTGACGCTCTCCGTCGAATCGGGCGAGGTGTTCGGCTACCTCGGACCGAACGGAGCCGGGAAGACGACGACGATTCGGACGCTGCTCGGATTCATCGCCCCGACGGACGGGGAGGCGACGGTGCTCGGGTACGACGTGCGCGACGAGCGTGCGCTCATCGAAGCGAAAAAACGCATCGGCTACCTGCCGAGCGACCCCGGATTCGACGAGGGCGCGACCGGAACGCAGTTTCTGGACTTCCAAGCGTCGCTGAAGGGCGACGACCGGCGGGAGGAACTTCTGAAACTGTTCGACGCACCCGTCGAGCGGGCCATCGAGGAGTACTCGCGGGGAACAAACAGAAACTCGCCATCGTCTCGGCGTTCATGCACGACCCGGACCTCGTTATCATGGACGAACCGACTTCGGGACTCGACCCGCTGATGCAGGAGCGGTTCTACGACTTCCTCGAAGACGAGCAGGAGCGCGGAGTGACGTTCTTCTTTTCGAGTCACATCCTGAGCGAGGTTCGAAAGGTCTGTGACCGCGTGGGCATCATCCGCGACGGAAAGCTCGTCACGACCGAGGACGTCGAGACGCTCCTCGACCGGAACGGAAAGCGCGTGCGGCTTCGAACGAACGAACCGGTGGCCCGCGATGAGTTCGAGTTCGCGGGCGTCCACGACCTCGTGCTCGACGGCGCGGTGCAGTTCACCTACACGGGGGAGTACGACGTGCTCTTGGACCGTCTCTCCGACTATCACGTCGTCGACGTCGATATCGAAGAGGCACCGCTCGACGAGGTGTTCATGCGGTTCTACGGCGGCGAAGCGAGCACCGACGAGGCGGGTGAAGTTCCCGCGAGCGAGGGAGGTGAAGTCGATGCTTGAAATCGCGCGCTACGAGTCCTCGCGGCGGGTCAAGGGAGCGGTCGCGTTGGCGGTGCTCCTCGGCGTGATGTCGATACTGTTCGTCGCCCTGTTCCCGTCCATCAAGTCCTCGGGGGCGAACATCGATGCGTACTGGAACAATCTCCCTCCGGCAATGAAGGCGGCCTTCGGCGCGTCGGGAGCGGGGTTCTCGCTGACGACGATGGAGGGATTCCTCGCCGTCGAACTGTACCAGTTCTTCTGGTTGCTCCTGCTCGGCGTCTACGTGGCGTACCTCGCCGGGAGCCTCATCGCCGGTGACGTGGAGCGCGACCGGATGGACATGCTCCTCGCCACTCCCGTCTCGCGTTCGAAGGTGCTGGTCGAGAAGTTCGCCTCGTTGCTTCCCACGCTCGTCATCCTCAACGTCATCGTGGGCATCGTGGTGTACGGGAGCGTCGTCGGCGTCGGCGAGTCGGTGTCGCTGAGCGATTTGGCCGTCGTACACCTGCTCTCGATTCCCTACCTGCTCGCCTGTGGCGGCATCGGACTCTTGCTGTCGGTGCTGTTCGACCGAGAGGACATCGCCCAGCGCGGGGGACTCGGGGCGGTGTTCGCGCTGTTCCTGCTCAACTCCGTCGGCGAATCGGCGGATATGGGCTGGCTCGGCGCGCTCAGCCCGATGCACTACTACGACCCGACGGCCATCCTCGTCTCCGGGTCCTACGACTGGACGGGGGCGGGAATCCTGCTGGTCGGAATCGCGGCGTTGGTGTCAGTGAGCCTCGTCATCTTCCAACGAAGAGATATTGCATGAAGGGATTTGACGACGCTGAGCGCGAGCGGATACGGGACCAGTTGATGGAGACGGGGACCGAGCTGTTCGCACGGTACGGGGTAAAAAAGACCACCATCTCCGACCTCACGGATCCGGTCGGAATCGCCAACGGGACGTTTTATCGATTTTTCGACTCCAAGGAGGCGCTCTACTTCGAAATTCTGCAACGTGAGGGGCACGAGACGGCCGACGACATCATCGCCAACTCGTTCGAGACGGAAGACGACCCCGAGCGCGCGATTCGGCGCTTCATGACGCTGTTGGCCGATGAGATGGAGGAGAACCCGCTGTTCGAGCGGTTGGTCGCGGGCGACGAGTGGGAAACCGTCTTGCGGACGATGGACGGCATCTCAAAGGAGGAGTACGAATCGATGCGTGCCGCGTCGTTCGCCCACCTCCTCCCGTACGTCGAAGCGTGGCAGGCCGAGGGAAGCGTCCGCGACGGCGACCCGACCGCCATCGTGGGCGTGATGGGGTCGGTGAAGTTCCTCACGGCGTACCGGGAACAACTCGGCGAGGAATACTACCCGGTCATGCGCGACACGTTCGTCGAAACGGTCGCCGCCGGGTTGACGCGCCCGACGGGGGAAAACGAACGCGTTTAAGCACGTCCCGGGAGAATCGGGCCGTATGCAGAACCGAACCTACACCGCGAATGCCGAACCCGGCGAGACCGTCACGGTCGCCGGCTGGGTCCACGAAATTCGCGACCTCGGCGGTATCGCGTTCCTCATCGTCCGCGACACGACGGGGAAGATTCAGGTCAAGTTCGAGAAAGACGACATGGACGAGGAGCTCGTCGAGACCGGCCTCGGCGTCAACCGCGAGAGCGTCGTCGAAATCACGGGCGACGTGAAGGAAGAACCGCGCGCGCCGACGGACGTCGAAATCGTCCCGACGGACGTGGCGGTCATCGCGGAGGCCGAACCGGAACTCCCGCTCGACCCCAGCGGCAAGGTCGATGCCGACCTCTCGACGCGTCTCGACAACCGAACGCTCGACGCGCGCAAAGAAGACGTCGAGGCCGTGTTCAAGATTCGCGGCGAAGTGCTCCGCGCCGTGCGCGAGACGTTCCGCGACCTCGGTTGCAGCGAAATCAACACGCCGAAAATCGTGGCGACGGGGACGGA
>NZ_MEIH01000166.1:0-6819 GCF_001723155.1 Haladaptatus sp. W1 | reverse complement strand
GGGAGGCGCTATGAGACGAGCGACGATTCGAACGGAGGTGGAGGACGCAGAACGCATCGCGGCGGCAGTCGTGCCGGACAACACGCCCGAAATCGAAACGCGGGTGGAGGACGGCGCGATACTGACGACCATCGAACGCGAGACGTCCGGCGGACTCCAGACGACCATCGACGATTACGTCGTGAACCTCTCGGTGGCAACACAGGTAGTACAGACGGCAAACCAACACACAAACACGAACTATGAGTGAACGATCAGTCTCGAAGAAATCACAGGAAAAGCGGTGGTACACCGTTCTCGCTCCCGAGCAGTTCGACCGAGAGGAGCTTGGAACGACCCCCGCAGACGAACCGGAGAAGGTGCTCGGTCGCACCATCGAAACAACGCTCGGCGAACTGACGAACAACGCCAGCGAAAACAACACGAAGTTGGTCTTCAAGATCAACGACGTGGGTAGCGACGCGGCGTACACGGAGTTCGTCCGCCACGAACTCACCCGCGACTACCTCCGCAGTCTCGTTCGACGCGGCGCCTCGAAGGTCGAGGCGTACGTCACGGTGCTGACCTCGGACGACTACCGCGTCCAGATTCAGCCCGTCGCCTTCACGACGAAGAAGGCGGACCACAGTCAGGAGATGGCCATCCGCCGCACGATGATCGACATCGTGCAGGACGCCGCGAAGGACCACACCTTCCAGGACCTCATCGACAGCGTCGTCGAGGGTCGCCTCTCCAGCGCGATTTACGGCGACGCGAAGACGATTTACCCGCTTCGCCGCGTCGAAATCCAGAAAGCGACGCTGGAAGCCCACCCCGAAGAGGTCGCCGAGGAAGAGGAGACCTCCGTGGACGTGGACGAAGAAGAAGCCGAAGTCTAAACGACGCTTCGCGTTTCGTTTTTTTTAATCGAGCAAAAACCGACGGCAGTTACTTCGCGGTCAATCGACGGCAATTACTTCGCGGTCAATCGACGGCAATTACTTCGCGGTCACTTCTCTTTGACGACGATGGTCCCGGACATGCCCGCTTTCTCGTGCGGAATGCAGAAGTAGGCGTAGTTTCCGGGTATCGTGAACGTGTGCTCGAACGTCGTCCCTTGGTCTACCGCACCCTTGCCGTCCATCCACGCGTCGCGGGCGGTCTGCTCGTCGTCGTAGCCGCCGGAGGCGAAGTACTCGGCGTCCTCCGGGATGCCGTCCTCGTAGGCGGTGACGGTGTGGCGTCGCATTCCCGTGTTCTTCCAGACGACGGTCGTTCCGGCTTCCACCTCGAACGTCTCCGGGTGGAACGCCATCGCGCTCATCCCGATGTCGAAGTCGCCGCCCGAACCGGACCCGGACCCCATGTTCATCACGCTCGAACACCCTGCCAAGGTGGCGGATGTCGCGCCGACGACTCCGGCCAAAAACGCTCGGCGGTTCATGCTTTACGCTCCGATTTCCCGTCGTATATGTCTCTCGAAACGTGATTCAGCGGGGCACATCACGAACGATACCGACCAGTATCGATCAACATCGCACGGAACGAAGCTGATTTCCATCGAACGGTACCAACCAGTGCTAATCAGTGCCAATCAGTACCAGACGGTCGGGTCCGAATTCAGCAGCGCTCCTCGCAGATTCGGTCGATGATTCGACCGGTCGAGAGCAGTTCGTCGTCGTCGGGATCCAGCGGCGAAGCGCGCCGAACGACGCACTCTATTCCGCGTCGGTCGAGTTCGGCCTCGATGGCCGCGTCGTCGTGGTGCTGGTCGTAGCCCAACACGATGATGTCCGGGTCAAGGTCTTCGATGGGGGAAAAGATGTCCTCGGGGTGGCCGACGAGCGCGTCGTCCACGACGCCGAGCGCTTCTATCATGTCCCGGCGTTGGCGATTCGACAGAATCGGTGGTTGCTTGTGCGTTACGTTCTCCCGACGCGCGATGATGACCGACAGTCGATCGCCCATCCCCGCGGCGTCGCGGAGGTAGTGGACGTGGCCGGGGTGAAGGATGTCGAAGGTTCCCTGTGCGAGTACGTGTGTCACTTATCTCTCAGCTCCTCGTCGATGTCCGCCTGCGTGAAGTCGAAGAACGATTCCGCCTCGGGCAGTTCCACGTCGAGCACGTCGAGTCGCTGTGGCTCTCCGTGTCGGTCGAACGCCTGCCAGCTGTTTCGCTCGTAGGGCGCGCCGATGATGATGTGGACCGTTCCCTTCTGGAACGTCCCCAAATCCGTATCGCTCGGCCTGAGGACGCCGTTCGGGTGCGAGTGCACCGACCCGACCGCCCGGATGTCGTTGGGGATGGTGCTCGTCTTCACCGTCGCGCTGACGCTGTTCGACTCGGTGCCGGGCATGACGAGTACGTCGGTGATGACGAGGCCGTCGCGGTCGAGGCCGAGTTTCCTCGCCTCCTCGCCACGGAGATAGCCCATGTACTCGTTCGGATGGGCATCGCGGGAGGCTTCGAGCGCGAACGTCAGTGCGCCCTCCGCGATACCGAGAATTTCGTTCGACCGGAACAGCCGCATGTGCTACACTCCGTCCGCCCGCGTTCTAAACGTTGCGAAGGGAGCGGGTCGTCTCTGGCGGGGCGAACCGTCGTGAACAACTGTGGTGGAATCGGTTCGCGGGCGGAGCAGTTGCAAAGCGTTAAAAATAGTGCGGCCGAAAGAATGCACAAGATGAATCCCGCTGAAGACGGTCCCGATGGTGGACCGGATACTCCCGTCGTGTACGAACTCGCGGCGGATTGTACTCTCTCCGATGCGTCTGAGGGCGAGCTGTATCACGCTGTCGTCAACGGTGTCGTCGACTACGGCGTGTTCGTCGACCTCTCCGACTCGGTTTCCGGTCTCGTTCACGAATCGAATCTCTCTACGTCGTACGACGTCGGCGACGAACTCGTCGTCGAACTCGTCGAAGTACGGGACAACGGCGACCTGAGTTTCACGCCGGTCGATATCGACGACCCCGAAACCGTCGCCGTCGCCCACGAGTACGAGGTTGCCGAGACCGGCAGCCTCGGCGAGCAGGTCGGTGACACCGTCCACCTCGAAGGCGAAGTCGTCCAGATAAAACAGACGGGCGGCCCGACGATCTTCCACGTCAGCGACCACACGGGTGTCGTCCCCTGTGCCGCGTTCGAGGAGGCAGGCGTCCGTGCACACCCCGAAATCGATATCGAGGACCTCGTCCACCTCGTCGGCGTCGTCGAAGAACGCGACGGTGCGCTACAGGTCGAAGTCGCGTCCCTCACCGCGCTGGAGGGCGAGGAAGAGGATGTCGTCCGCGACCGAATCGAGACGGCGCTCGACGAGCGAGCGGAACCCCACGACGTGGAGCCGCTCATCGAGTGGCCCGCGCTCGAACAGCTGTTCCCCGACCTCGAAGAAATCGCAAAACAGCTCCGCCGCACGGTGCTCGAAAGCCGACCGATTCGCGTTCGGCACCACGCCGACGGTGACGGTATGTGCGCGAGCCTCCCGGTCGAACTCGCGCTGCGCCGCTTCATCGAGGAGACCCACCAAGCGCCCGAGGCCAAGCGCCACCTGTTCAAGCGCCTGCCGAGCAAGGCACCGTTCTACGAGATGGAGGACGTGACCCGCGACCTGAACTTCGCGCTCGAAGATCAGGCCCGACACGGCCAGAAGCTCCCCCTTCTGCTCATGCTCGACAACGGAAGCACGGAGGAGGACGTCCCCGCGTACGCCAACCTCGCACACTACGACATTCCGATTCTCGTGGTCGACCACCACCACCCCGACCCCGAGGCGGTGGACCCCTATATCGACGGCCACGTCAACCCGTATCTCTACGACGAGGATTACCGCATCACGACGGGTATGATGTGCGTCGAACTCGCGCGGATGATCTGGCCCGACATCACCGACGAACTCCGCCACGTTCCCGCGGTCGCGGGAATCTCCGACCGCTCCAAGGCCGACGCGATGACGGAGTACATCGAACTCGCCGAGTCGGAAGGCTACGACGAGGAGTTCCTCTCGGACATGGGTGAAGCGCTCGATTACAGCGCGTTTTGGCTGAAGTACGACCCCGGACGGAACCTCATCAACGACGTGCTCAACGTCGGATGTGACGACGAGGAACGCCACCGCGAACTCGTTTCGTTCCTCTCCGACCGCGCCGAGGAGGACACCGAACAGCAACTCGACGCCGCGATGCCCCACGTCAAACACGAACGGTTGGCGAGCGAGGCGCACCTCTACCGCGTGGACGTCGAAAATCACGCTTATCGGTTTACCTACCCGCCGCCAGGAAAGACGACCGGTGAAATCCACGACCGCAAGGTCAAGGAGACGGGCGACCCCGTCATCACCATCGGCTACGGCCCGGACTTCGCCGTCCTCCGAAGCGACGGCGTGCGCCTCGACATCCCCGAGATGGTCACGGAACTCAACGAGGAGGTCGTCGGCGGCGGCGTCAGCGGCGGCGGTCACCTCGTCGTCGGGAGTATCAAGTTCGTCAAGGGCATGCGCGAGCAGGTGCTCGACGCACTCGTCGGAAAGATGGCCGATGCGGAACTCGACGAGGACCTGCAGAGCACGACGGTCGGACACCAGCAAGACGACTGAACTCCCCGCTGGCTTAGCGTTCTGACTCGAATCGAACCTCCCGTTTTGCGATCCATACCGCGCCAGCGACGCCGATTACGACGAATGCGGCGAGACCGACCGGGAACGTCTTTTCGCCATCTCCCCAGTCGGCCGTGAACACGCGTCCGTAGTACGCACCGGCCGCGTCCCCGTGGAGGACGACGGCGACTTCCCGGTTCTCGCGGACTGAATGGTTGTTCCAGTTCAGACTGCCGACGACGACGTGCCGTCCGTCCACGACGACGCCCTTGGCGTGAATTTTCTCGTAGCCGTCCGGGTCGGCGAGTTTCACGTGGAGGGGAAGTTCCTCGTCGTCCGACCGTTCGTTCAACCAGTCGGCGACCCGTCGGTTGTCGTCGCGGACGTACCACGCGCTGCTGAGGAGGATTTTGACTTCGACGCCGCGGCGGGCGGCGGCGAGCGTCGCACGGACGAACGGTTGGTCGATGCCACCTGCCGTCATCTGCTGGACGCAAATCGACTCGTTCGCCGAGCGAAGGAGCGAGAGGACGCCCGATTCAGCGTTGTCGGGCGCGACGAGAACGCTCACGGAATCGACGGGGACGCGCTTCGGACGAAACCGCGTCGGGTAGCTTCCGTTCGCGGGCGAGGCGGGGGTGAAGGACCGCCCGGCCCTGAACTTCGACCACGAAACCGTGTCGTTCCACGACGTGTCGGCGGCGAACACCTCCCGGAGGTCGGTCGCGGCGTCGCCACCAACGACGACGTCCCAGCCGCGACTGGCGTGGCCGCCGACCCCCGCCGGTTTCCAGTTCTCGGTCAATACGACGGCCTCGTCGTCCGCGACGGCGTACTTCGCGTGATGGAAGTCGTACCGCCCCAGTTTTCCGCCGATGACTTCGACGGTGACGCCGTGAGCGGCGAGGTCGTCGAGGACGGTCGCCTCCCGCGTCGAGAGACCGCCGACCGGCGCGTCATCGACGACGACGTGAACGTCCACGCCCCGGTCGGCCGCCGCGATGAGGACGTCCGCGATGCGACGGGAGGTGAACGCGTATCCGGCCAATAGGATTCGATGACTCGCATTCTGGAGGACGTGCGCGGGGACCTCCGGGTCGTCCGGGAGCACGAACGTGCGGACGCCTGTGGCGTCGGCGCGAGCGATTGATAGGTTCGTCGCGCCCAAGGGACGCCACTTCTCCGTCTTCCGCCGCCAGCACTCCCCGTCCGGGGCATCGGCGTAGCTGACCACGTCCACGCGCTGGGGAACAGTCTCGTTTCGCCACAACGTGATCGTTTCACCCGAATTCGCGAGCGAGAGGTTCGAGAGCGGGAGGGTTCGAAACGAGGTGAGCGATTGGGTACGGTTCGGTGCCGTGGAGAACGCGATACGCCCCGAGACGGTTCGGTCCGGGAGGTCGGCGGTTGCTTCGCCGTCCGAAATCGCCCATCCAGAGAGGTTCGTTCGGTTCTGGAAGGCTACGAGGACGAACTCCCCCGCATCGTCCATCGCCACCGGATTCGGGTACACGGCGACGATTCTCGGCGTGCGGTTCGTCGAGAGTGACGCAGAGGCCGAAACGGACGCCGAGGAGGGAGTCGATGCCGAGACAGGGGTCGATTCCGTGGGGGGAGTTGTCCCCGGTCCCGACCCTATCCCGAACGCCGATACCGGGGAAACGGCAAGCACCAAGAGGAGCGCGAACGCGACTTTGGCGGACACGGAGCGAAGTGGTTTCGTCTTCCAATATAAACGCTCGGAGCGGTGGATTTTTGTCCGCTACCTTCGCCCACTCTGTATGGTCGACGTTCCGATTATACTCGAACTGGCGGGATATGCGTTGGGTGCTCTCGGTGCAGTTCTCGTCTTCTTCGAGTTCTTTCAGGTACCGAACTACATCGAGTATGACCCTGATTACAACGACTACACCCTCGACATCTCGCCGATGGAAGTCAGACAGTACACGTGGATCGGTCGCGTCGGTGCGTTCTGTCTCGCCCTCGCGTTCGCGCTCGAATTCTTTGCGACGTTCCTCGCTCAGTGAGCGGGGTGAACGATATCCTCACAGGACGGACATTCGGCGAACCGTTCTGACCCATTCTCGGTGTCGTACTCGATGAGAAGATAGCCACTGGTGATACTGTTTCCGCAGTTCGGACACATTCCGAGACGGGAAGATTCGGTCGCCATGAACCTCTCGGCGAAAAAAACGGATTCGGGGGACTTCGTTATTGACCGATTATACAGCGGTAAGGAGTGCTT
>NZ_MEIH01000165.1:0-5413 GCF_001723155.1 Haladaptatus sp. W1 | reverse complement strand
TCTGCGTTTCGGTCAGTACTGGAGTGCGCGAGCCTCTGGGAAATCCGATTCGCCGCCTCCCATTCATACTCGCATTCATTACCCGCACGGAGCTACCGCTCTGTGCGGGTTTGCTATTTCTATCCGGCCGCTTGAGACCGCTACGTTTAAAGTGACCGACTTCAAAGAAGAGACTGCGCCAAGGTGGCAGAGTCCGGCCGAACGCAGCGGCCTGCAGAGCCGCCCATCGCCGGTTCAAATCCGGCCCTTGGCTTTTTTACGAATTGTTCGTTCCAGCGGTTGCTCTGTAGCATAGAACGTGTTTTCAGTCGCCGATACTACCCTCGGTAATACGTTTCTGCTGTAATTTGCTGGTCTTCTGTCCCTTCTCCGTGGTGAAAATGACTGAATGCGCACCGTTTAGGTGTCAGTTTGGACTTGATTAGAGCGGAACGGGTTGTTGTTCGTGGACGCTCTCGTAGAGGGCATCGATGATTTTCATCGTTCGGATTCATCTGTCGCATCGGTCTCCGGGGACCGCCCTGTTTCGATACAGTTGACGGACTCCTCGACTTCGAGTGCGTACTGATTTGTTGGGTTGAACTCTTCGATGACGTGTCGGTCGTCGATTCGATACTCCAATCGAGTGCCGTCATCTCCGCGTGGGACGAACGCTTCTTGGGATTCGAGCCATCCGTTGGCCGCTTCGACGCGGTAGAATTGCGTGTCGGTCGTTGTGAAACCCGAGGACAGTTCCGCTGTTATGCCATTTCGTATTCGAGCACGGCCGTTAGTTCGGTTACGACGCCACAGTTCATGGTGTCCGTCGCTGTCGCGTATACGCGCTCGGTCGCCGAGGAACAGTCGGGCGGCGTTGACCGTATAGCATCTGACATCAATCAGACTTCCGCCAGCGAGGTTTGGATCGAGTCGAACGTTTTCGGAGTCACGCATCGGAAACTGAAAACTGGCTTTGAGGGCGCGAATGTCCAAGCCATGGCTGATTTCGACAGCACGTCGTGTCCGAGGGGGTTGTACACGGCTTCTATCTCGTCGTCTCCGAGTAACTCGTCGTAGGTTCCATAGGCGCGCGGTACTTCGAGCCAATCTGCAACGCTCGCGGCGCGCGATGCGTCTCGGGACGCGAGTGCACTGACCTCGTGTCCGGCCTCCCTAATCGCCGGTACGACGACGTTCGTACCGATGGTTACGGTGCTGATGACGCCGAATTTCATACCCTCGGTACGTTCTCGCGGATAATGAAAAGAAGCGTCGTACCGGATCGCCAAAAAGTAACCATTATACCGAACGCGGACAGGGGCTAGAGTATGCAACGACGAGCAGCGGGCGTATACATTGCGATCTTCCTCGTCATTTCTGCCGGGGCATACTCACTGGTCGGCATGGCCAAGGAGCCGACGGTTTCGGTGAAGAACCCGGATCAGACGCTCTCACAGCAGGGACAGAAGTTCACTGTCGACGGGCGACAGTACAATGTCTCCTCGTTGAGTGGGGGCTCCGCGGAGGTCGCGTGGACCCAGCAAGCCGCCACGTATTCGGCTGAACTGGCGAACAACTCGACAGTCGAACAGGACAACACCACGTTCCAGGTCCTCATCCCGAACAAATCGGAGCCGAAGAAAGCGACGCTTCGGGAGGTCCAGAACCTCTCGGAAGGTACGCAGACGGTCAAACAAGGGAACGAAACCTACGTCGTCGTCAACGGCAGCAGCGGTAACAAGTCGCTCGTCCCGGTTGACGAGTACAAACGCCAGCAGTTCGGCGAACCGACGACGAAGACGCTGCGTACGGGCGACTCGTTCCAGTACTCGAACAACTCCACCACGGTCGACAACATCACGGCTGAGGCAGTGATGCTGCAGTGGAAAGCACCGAAAACGACCGTTTCCTCGGTCGAGAGTGGTTCGACGGTCGAACTCGGACCGAACAACGAGACGTTCGTCGCACACGGCCAAGGCAATAAGGTCCTGCTGTCGTCGGACGTGAAGGCCTACAACGAACAGGAGGAAGCGGTGTCGCACTTCCACGAGCGCATCGCGGGACTGTGGGGTGTGTCCATCCTCAGCATCCTCGCGGCGGCGCTCATCGGAATGCTCGCCTACCTCCCATTCAAGGGATAACAGCTACAACCGCCTTTTTACGTCCGAGCGATCCACGCGAGAGCCGCGCCGATACCGATAGCGGCGACGGCGCCGAATATTTGGCCCAGCATGAGCAGGACGCTTCCGGATTTGTACGCCCACGGCATGCCGATGAGCGTTCCGATTCCGATGAGAACGAGCAGGACCCCGAACGCGGTTCCGAGCGGTTCGAGTGGGTCCGATATGTACCGGTTCATACCCGGTCCTGTGTTCGGATGACTTATAATATCTACTGAACGACTTCGGCGAGCGTTCGTTTCGGCGGTTCTCCTCTTCTTGCGACGCTCTCGATGTCGCGTCCCGCGAGAAGTACGGGGTGGGGATTTGAACGACCTGAAGACGCTTCCTCACTCGCGATGCTCGTGAGACTGTCTTCCATAGCTCAAACCCTTCGAACCGCTTCGCTCGTCACCTTCGTTCCTCACAGAAGCGGGCTGGAAGGGATTTGAACGACGTCCGAGAACCTGCGCTCCGCGCAGAACCTCGGTCTGATTCAAATCCCTTCAGGAGTATTCCAGCGGCTCACGAATTGTTCGCCGCGAGAAGTACGGGCTGGAAGGGATTTGAACCCCTGGCCGTCTGGTTAAAAGCCAGACGCTCTGCCTAACTGAGCTACCAGCCCTCATCTCTTCTTGCGAGTTGCGACGTTTAAACGTTTGCCATTCTGCTCGGCAGCCGTCCGTATTTCCGGGGTGAACATCGTTTTCTCCCCCGGTCACGACTGTTTAACCATGACCGACTTCGAAACCGAACAGGGTGACGAGTTGCGCGCGTTCACCGAACGACTCTGTTCGTTCGACACGACGGGCGGCAACGAAGGCCCCGCACAGGAGTGGCTCGCAGATCGGCTCTCCGAGATGGGCTTCGAGACGTACGAGTGGACGGCCGACGCCGAGCGGTTGGCGGAACATCCGTCCTTCCCGGACGACCCTGCCGCCATCGAACACACCGAGGCGAGCGCCGACGGGCCGACCCTCGTCGAGCGTCCGAGCGTCGCGGGTGTCCTGGAGTTCGGCGACCCGGACGACGGTCCGACGCTCGTCCTGAACGGGCACATGGACGTGGTTCCCGTGGCCCGCGAATCGTGGGACACGGACCCTTTCGAACCGATGTGGGTGGATGACGACCTCACCGCGCGCGGCGCGGTCGATATGAAATCCGGACTCGCAGCCTGTGTCTTCGCGGCGAAACATCTCCACGAGAACGCCGAGGGTCGGAATCTGGACGGCCGACTCGTCGTGGAAAGCGTCGTCGGCGAGGAGGAGGGCGGACTGGGTGCGGCGGCGGCAGCCCTCTCGAATCCCTATCCGTTCGAGCGCGACGCGGCCGTCGTCGCCGAACCGACCGACCTCACGCCGGTCGTTGCGGTCGAGGGAACGGTCATGAAACGGCTACACATTACTGGTCGCTCCGCGCACGCGGCGACGCGGTGGCGCGGGGAGAGCGTCCACCCCCACTTCGAGGCCATCCGAAGGGCGTTTTTCGAACTCGAAGCCGAGCGGAGCGAGTCGGTTACGCATCCGCTGTACGACGAGTTTCCGATTTCGTGGCCCATCGTGGTCGGGACGGTCGAGGCGGGAACGTGGTCGTCGTCCGTCCCCGCGACGCTCACCGCGGAGATGCGCCTCGGCGTCGCGCCGGGCGAAACGGTCGATGAGGTCGAGGCCATGTACGAAGAGCGGCTCGCCGAAGTGGTTGAGGAGAGCGAGTGGCTTCGTGACCATCCGCCGACGTTCGAGCGGTTTTCCATCCAGTTCGAATCTGCGGAGACGGACCCGGACGAACCGATAGTCGGCGCGCTCCAGTCCGCGATGGACGGTGAGGGACTCGACACGACGCTCCGCGGCGAAACCTACGGCGCGGACTCGCGCCACTACGTTGCCGCGGGAATCCCCACGGCCCTGTTCGGACCGGGGACCATCGAACAGGCGCACTTCCCGAACGAGACCGTTCACTGGCCGGATGTCGTGACTGCAGGAACGGTTCTCACCGAAACGGCCCGCACGTTCCTCGATTAACTTCAGCTTTTAGCCGAGTTCCTTTTCGAGCGCCCGAGCGACCACGTGTTCGGGTTCTTCGTCCGCGAGCGCGGCCTCCCGGCGGAGTTCGCGATACAGGTCCGGTGGGAGTGAAAGCGTCACCTCGCCGAGCGTGACGCCGTGGTTTCGGAGCGCGTGCTCCGGGGGTGCCCCGTCGCTGATGTCGCT
The DNA here is from genome assembly GCF_001723155.1 of Haladaptatus sp. W1. Classification (NCBI taxonomy): domain Archaea; kingdom Methanobacteriati; phylum Methanobacteriota; class Halobacteria; order Halobacteriales; family Haladaptataceae; genus Haladaptatus; species Haladaptatus sp. W1. The sequence goes on along the minus strand of NZ_MEIH01000165.1, from coordinate 1,065 downwards.
GACGATGGCGCGCACCTCGCGCACGGTCAGCGAGTTGTCGAGGACTGCCCACGCCAGTTGGTAGCGCGCGTCGCCGTCCACCCGAGCGATGTGTTTGGCGGCCGTCGGAGCGATGTGGCCGACGGCGACGTGGCGTCGAATGGACCGCGGGAGGTCGTGCACCCGCGCCCACTTTCGGATGAAGGAGACCGTCGTTTCGCCCCCCGCTCGTTCGGCGGCCTCTTTGTAGGACCCGACGCCACGGACGAGCGCTGCGCAGGCCGCCGCTCCGCGCAACATGTACACGTTGTCCTCGCTCCCCGGACTGCCACCCGCAAACGCGCGGACGGTTCGCGCCGCCTCGGCGACGCTCTCCGGGTCGTTCGGGTCGAACGCCTTCGCTTCTCGTGCGTGCGAACCGGTAATCGCCGCGTCCCCGCGGATGACGGGCTTTCCGACCGGCGACTTGCGGTCCGCCGGTGGCTCCTCTCCCGGGCCGTTAGTCATCGTTCGTGGATTGGGCGGACGGGGTAAAAAGGAACCGCCCGAACGGACGCCCCGACGCGAGTCTTTCGTTCGCACCCCACGTTTATGTACGAAGCCGCGCAATTTTCCCGCGTGACTGGCCGCAGCACCGACTACTCGACGGAGGAGCGCCGACTTCGCCCCCGCGACGAGAAGAGGGGCGTCGAGCAGTGGGTCGAAAGCGTCTTCTTCGCGGTTGGGGAGGTGACCTTCCTCGGTTTGCCCGCCTTCTACGGGTTGATGGACGCCGAACCCAACGCGCCGTTGAAGTTCGCCGCATTGTTCGCGTGGCTGGCGCTCGTCCTCTGCGTCGGGACGTTCCGCGGGCCGTGGCTCGACGTCGACTGGCCGCCGGTGACGCCCGCGCTTTTCTTCCTCCGGTTGCTGTACTACAACGTCGTCATCGCCGCCGTGGCCTATCTCGGGACGGCTATCGACCTCGCGTTTCACTCGCCCGCTCCGACCGCGACGGTCACGGTGCTCCTGTCGGTCGGAAGCGCGCTGGCGTTTCCCCGCCTCGCGTGGACCGTCGATGCCTACCGGTAGCCCGCCGTCGATTTA
>NZ_MEIH01000164.1:0-2096 GCF_001723155.1 Haladaptatus sp. W1 | reverse complement strand
GTGTCTTCCTGAACGTAGTGAAGGAAGGCTGGGAAGTCGCATGCCCGCACAGCGTAAGCGAGCAGGAACGTCTTCCGCTGCTTTTGGTCGAGCTTTTACAGGGAACCAGCAGGAATGACGACGGCCGTCGTCATTCCTGGTCGTGACCGTCGTAAAAGGTCGGTTTAGAACGGATACCGTCGCTGGTCGCGCTGCACCGAAATCCACTTCTCCTGCGTGAGTTCCTCGACGATGGCGTCACCGTCGTAGCGGCCGATTCCGGAGCCTTTCACGCCGCCGAAGGGGACGTGGGGTTCCTCGTTGATGGGTTGGTCGTTGATGTGGACCATCCCGGCGTCGATGGCGTCGGCGAAGTCCTGCGCGCGGCCGAGGTCGCCCGCGTGGACCGAGGCGGCGAGGCCGTACTCGGTCGCGTTGGCGAGGGCGATGGCCTCCTCGTCGGAGGAGAACGGGATGACCGGCGCGATGGGACCGAACGTCTCGTTGCACGACGCCGACATGTCGTTGGTCGCGTCGGAGAGGACGGTCGGCTTGACGAACAGACCGTCGTGGTGACCGCCGGTTTCGAGCGTCGCGCCTTCCTCGACCGTCGATTCGATGTAGTCGAGCATCTGGTCGCGCTGGCCCTCGTCGATGATGGGACCGATAACGTTGTCGCGGTCGGTCGGGTCGCCGATGGGGAGCGACTCGGCGCGCTCAGTCAGTTTCTCGACGTACTCGTCGTACACGTCCTCGTGGACGAGGTGGCGGTTGATGGAGATACAGACCTGTCCCTGGTGGAGGAACGACCCGAAGACGGCCGAGTCGATGGCCGCGTCGATGTCGGCGTCTTCGGTGACGACGTGCGGGTTGTTCCCGCCGAGTTCCATCGCGGGGAGCGCGAGGTTTTCGGCCGCGAGGCTGGCGACGTGTTTGCCGACTTCGGTCGAACCGGTGAACGCCATGACGTCGAGTTCGGGTGGGACGCCATCCGGTCGCCGATTTCCGAGCCTTTGCCGGGACGACGTTGAGCAGTCCCTCGGGCAGTCCGGCCTCCTCGAAGATTTTGGCGAGGAGCAGGCCGCCGGTGACGGGAGTCGGCGAAGCGGGCTTGAGCACGACCGCGTTGCCGAGCGCCAGCGCGGGCGCGACGGCGCGCATCGAGAGGTTGAACGGGAAGTTCCACGGCGAGATGACGCCGACGACGCCCATCGGGATTCGCTTGACGTGGTTTTCCTTCCCCGGAATCATCGAGTCCTTGATCTCGCCGCCGACGCGGAAGGGGAACTCGGCGGCCTGTTGGGTGATGCCGCGCGCGGTCTGCCACTCCGCGAACGCCTTCATGTTCGCGCTTCCGGACTCCACCGCGAGCGAGTGGAGAATGTCGTTCCGGTGCTCGTCCAGCAAGTCGAGCGCGGACTGGATGACGCCGATTCGCTCGTTCGGCGATTGGTCCGCCCAGTCGGCCTGTGCCTCCGCGGCGGCCTCGTAGGCGCGGTCTACGTCGTCCTCGGTAGCGGCCGGAACGGACGCGATTTGCTCTCGGGTCGCCGGGTTCGTCACGTCGATTTCGTCCCGGTCACCGCCGTCGATCCATTCGCCGTCGATGTAGAGGGCGTTCCAGTCGCCGTCCAAGGTGTAGGCTCTGTCCGACATCACACTGAACTCCGGCCTCGCCTGCCGCGGAACGTCGTGGTGGGCCATGGCGTTCTCTCGGAGACGACGGCAGCCATCGACGAACTGCACTTGCACGGGACACCGCTGCTCGTGACGAGTCCGACGCCGAACGAGGTGGCGGGACAGCGCGTCGCGGACCAGTTCGAGGACGCGGGATGGGGCGTCGAAACCGTCGTCATCGAGGAGGCGAGTTTCGAGTCCGTTCAGCGGGTCATCGACGTGGCGAACGAAGTAAATCCGGGTTATCTCGTGGGCGTGGGCGGCGGGAAGGCCATCGACATCGCCAAGATGGCGAGCGACGAAATCGGGCGGGGCTTCGTCTCGATTCCGACGGCCGCGAGCCACGACGGCATCGTCAGCGGGCGGGGGTCGGTCCCGGAGGAGGACACGCGCCACAGCGTGGCCGCCGAACCGCCGCTGGCGGTCGTGGCGGACACGGA
>NZ_MEIH01000163.1:0-5147 GCF_001723155.1 Haladaptatus sp. W1 | reverse complement strand
GACTGACGAATACAGCCGCGAGGAACTGCTGGCCGCACACGATCAACTCATCGACAACGACAACGACGACGGGCTTCGAGCGGACGGCGGGGTCGTCGAGGACGACACCGCCCCCGTGGTCGTCAAAATCGGCGGCGCGCGGGCGGTGAATCCCGACGGCGCGCTGTCGGACGTGGCGCACCTCACCGCAAACGGACAGGACGTCGTGGTCGTCCACGGCGGTTCGACGGCGGTGGACGACACGCTCCACGAACTCGGCGAGGAACCCGAGTACGTCGAGTCCACCAGCGGTGTCATGGGCCGGTTCACCGACGAGAAGGCGATGGAGGTCTTCGAGATGGTAATGCCGGGCAAGCTCAACACCGAGTTGACGGCGAATCTGCAGAACGAAGGCGTCCGCTCCATCGGACTGTCCGGCGTGGACGGCGCGCTCCTGACCGGCCCGCGCAAGTCGGCCGTCAGGGTGGTCGAGAACGGCAAGAAGAAGATACGTCGCGGCGACCACTCCGGAAAAATCGAGGACGTGAACGCCGACCTCCTCGAAACGCTCCTCGACGGCGGATACACACCCATCGTGACGGTCCCCATGCTGGCCGACGACGGAACGCCGGTCAACGCGGACGCGGACCGCGCGGCGGCGGCCATCGCCGCCGCGCTCGGCGGAGAACTCGTCGTACTGACGGACGTGCCCGGCCTCCTCGAAGACCCGGACGACGAGACGACGCTCATCGAACAAGTGGGCACTCCCGAGGAGATGGAAACCGCGAAATCGGCCGCTGAAGGGTTCATGACGAAGAAGGTCATGGCCGCGACGGAGGCGCTCGAAGGCGGTGCGGAATCCGTCGTCGTCGCGGACGCGAACAACCACGACCCGATCACGGCGGCGCGGAAGGGGCACGGAACGCGCTTTACGCCCGCCTCGCTGGGGGTGTCGTCATGAGCGGCTTCGTCTACAACGAGAAGCCGATTCGAATCGCGAGCGGCGAGGGACCGTATCTCTACGCGGAGGACGGAACCGAATACCTCGACTTCGGCGCGAGTTACGCGGTCACACCGGTCGGCCACTGCCACCCGGACGTGGTTTCCGCCGTTCAGGAACAGGCCGCCGAACTGCTGTTCGTCCACGCGTCGTATCCCACCGACGCCCGCGACGACCTCTACGCGAAACTGGCCGCCGTCGCCCCCGAGGGCCTCGAAAACGTCTGGCTCAACAACTCGGGAACCGAAGCGAACGAGGCGGCGCTGAAGTTCGCCCGGAGCGCGACCGGGAAGTCGAAACTCGTCGCCGCGAAGCGCGGCTTCCACGGCCGGACCATAGGGTCGCTGTCGGTGACGTGGAAGAAGAAGTTCCGCGCGCCGTTCGAACCCCTCGTGGACGACGTGGAGTTCGTCACCTACGGCGACGAGGAGGAACTGGCCGACGTCATCGACGACGACACGGCGGCCGTCATCCTCGAACCCGTCCAGGGCGAGGGCGGCGTCAATCCCGCCACGAAGACGTACCTTCAGGCCGCCCGCGAGTTGACCGAGGACGCCGGAACGGCCCTGATATTCGACGAGGTGCAGACAGGCCTCGGCCGGACGGGTGCCTTCTGGGCGTGCGAACACGCCGGCGTCACCCCCGACGTGCTCACGACGGCGAAGGGGTTGGCGAGCGGCCTGCCCATCGGCGCGACGCTCTGTGCCGACTGGATAGCCGAGTCCGCGGGGTCGCACGGTTCGACCTTCAGCGGCAGTCCGGTCGTCAGCGCGGCGGCGGAGGCGACGCTCTCGGTGCTCGTGGGGGAGAACTTGCCGGAGCACGCCGCCGAGATGGGCGAGTACCTCCGTTCCGAACTCGAAGCCGCCGACCTGCCCGTCCGCGAGGTTCGCGGCCACGGCCTGCTCGTGGGTATCGAGGTCAAACGCGGAGCGAACCGCGTGTTGAAGGAGCTGGCGCTGTCACACGGCGTTCTCGCGCTTCCGGCGGGACGGAGCGTCGTCCGCCTCCTCCCGCCGCTGACGGTGGACACGGAACACGTCGATACCGTCGTTTCCGCGCTGGCCGACGTGCTGGGAGGGAACGAATGATGGGAACGATGATAGATTCTACTTCTGTATCACAAGCCGACGCGCACGATTTGCTGGTCGAACTGGTCGAAACGCACTCAGTTTCGGGCGAGGAAGCGGATTGTGCCGAACGACTCGCTGCCTTCCTCGAAGCGGAGGGCCGCGACGTGTGGATCGACGACGTTGGCAACGTCCGCGCCCCCGGAAACGGGGTGCTCCTCACTTCGCACATCGACACCGTGCCCGGCGACGTCCCGGTCGAACTGGACGACGGAATCCTCCACGGTCGCGGAAGCGTGGACGCGAAGGGGCCGCTCGCCGCGATGGCGGTCGCGGCGGTCGAAACCGGCGCGAGCTTCGTCGGCGTCGTCGGCGAGGAGACGAACTCGCGCGGCGCGCGCTACCTCGTTTCCGACGTGGACGAACCCGAATTCGTCGTCAACGGCGAACCCAGCGGCTGGGACGCCCTGACGCTCGGGTACCGCGGCTACCTGACTGGTACTTACTCGGTCACGGTCGATTCCGTGCACACCTCCCGCCCGGAACCGAACGCGATTCAGTACGCGACGGAGTGGCTGACGCGCGTCGAATCGGCGTTCGACACGGCGGCATCGGACGCCGACGAATCCTCGACGGCGACCTCGGTGACGGTGAAACCCGTCGAGTTCGACGGCGGTCTGACCCCGGACGGCTTCGCCACGGAGGCGACGGTCGAAATTCAGTTCCGCATTCCGTCGAGCACGACGGCCGAAGAGATTCGGTCGGTCGCCGAAGCCGAACTCGATGTCGGAGAGCTGTCGTGGAACACCCCGATTCCGCCGACGCTCTCCAGCCCGCGGACGGAGTTGGGTCGTGCGTTCCGCGTCGCCATCCGCGAGGAGGGCGGCGACCCCTCCCTGCTCCGGAAGACGGGGACGAGCGACGCGAACCTCTACGCCGAGGCCTGGGACTGTCCGGTCGTCACGTACGGACCGGGCGACTCCTCGCTCGACCACACGCCCGAAGAGCACATCGAACTGGTCGAGTTCGACAGGTCGATTTCGGTGTTGACTGACGTTTGTGAAGATTTGGAGGTGGATGCATGACGCGCCACTTCCTCGACGTGGACGACCTGTCGCCGGAGGAGGTGGCGGAGGTGCTGGCGCTCGCGTCCGAATACAAGGAGAGCGGGTCGCCGCACGCGCTTTCCGGCCAGACGCTCGCCATGCTGTTCGAGAAGCCGAGCACGCGCACTCGCATCTCGTTCGAGACGGGAATGACGGACCTCGGCGGACACGCCATCTTCCTCGGGCCGAACGACACGCAACTCAACAGGGGCGAACCCCTCTCCGACACGGGGCGGGTGCTCTCGGGCTACGTGGACGCCGTGATGGCCCGCGTGTTCGAACACAATAGTCTGGTCGAGATGGCCGAACACGCCACGATTCCGATAATCAACGGGCTTTCCGACGTGGCGCATCCGTGTCAGGCGCTCGCCGACCTCCAGACGATTCGAGAGCACTTCGGCGGGTTCGAGGACCTCACGGTCGCGTGGGTCGGCGACGGCAACAACGTCGTCAACTCCTTCGCCATCGCGGCCTCGACGGTCGGTATCGACCTGACCATCGCAACTCCCGAGGGGTACGAACCCTCGACTGACGCCATCTCGACGGCGGCCGCCCGCGGACCGAAGCCGACGGTGACGAACGACCCGGACGCGACGGTCGCGGACGCGGACGTCGTCTACACCGACGTCTGGGTCAGCATGGGCGAGGAGGACGAACGCGAGTCGAAACTGGCCGCGTTCGACGGCTTCCAACTGAACGAGGAGTTGCTCCCCGACTCGATGCCGGTCATGCACTGTCTGCCCGCCCACCGCGGCGAGGAAATCACCGGTAATGTCCTCGAAAGCGACCGCTCCCTGTCGTGGGACCAAGCGGAAAACAGGCTTCACGCACAGAAGGCGCTCCTCGCGTTCCTCGCGGAAAAACGGTGAGTCAGCGCCGGTAGGCGATGGCGAACACCGCGCCCAACAGGACGCCGTAGACGACGTGGCCGACGAGGCTCACGACGTCGAACGTCGGGACGGCGAGCGTCATGCCGACCGCGCCGAGCCAGAACGGCATGACGAAACTCGCGGCGACGACCCACAACACGATTCCGTACGCCACGCCGATTCCGGCCGTCGGGCCGGGACGGTCGGCGTACGCTCGAAGTCGCGTCATCGTCATCACGGCCCCGAAGACGAGACCGAACACGACGCTGTTGAACAGGTGGGCGACCCAGCCCATCGTCGTCCCGTCGAGTCCGTACAACGCCGCGACGGTCGGCAGCACCCCCATCGACTGCAGCAGCAGGCCGAACACGATGCCGCCAACCAGCCCCCCGAGTATCGAACTCGACCACGTTCTGTTGACAACCCCGCGTTCTCTGATTCGCTCGCCGATGGTTTCGCTCCGTTCTTGTGCCATATGTGAGCGTAGACCACGGTAGTTGATGTGGGTTTTCGCAGGAACCGAACAGGACGGTTTCCTGTCCGATAGCCGTCCCACGAGCGAATAGCCTTTTGCCGGTGTCACGCTACCTCTAGGTGGGTGAGAACGGGGGATGACTCGACTCGGTTTCACGGGGGACGTGATGCTCGGGCGGTTGATAAACGAACGACAGCAACGGCGGAGCGTCTCGGGGGTTTGGGGCAACGTCGAAGGGACCCTCCGCGCGCTCGACGGTCTGTTCATCAATCTCGAATGCTGTCTCTCCGCGGGTGGTACGCTGTGGACGGACACGTATCGTCCGTTTCACTTCCGGGCCGACCCGGACTGGGCGATTCCGGCGCTCGAATCGGTGGGCGTCGAATGGGCGAATCTGGCGAACAATCACGTGCTGGACTACGGCCCGGACGCGCTCGCGGACACGGTGGGTCACCTTGACGACGCCGAAATCCGCCACTCGGGTGCGGGGGCCGATTTGGAAGCGGCCTGTTCCCCCGCGTTCGTCACCGTGGACGGGTTGGAGGTCGCGTTCGTCTCGTTCACCGACAACACGCCGGAGTTCGCGGCGAAGGCGGACAAAGCCGGGACGGCGTACGTGAACTTCGACGTCACCCACCCGCAAGCGGT
>NZ_MEIH01000162.1:0-5410 GCF_001723155.1 Haladaptatus sp. W1 | reverse complement strand
GATTCGGTCGTCTCGCCGGGCACGACGTGGCGGTCTATCTCCATTTCACAGCGGTCGGGGACCGAGAGCGGTTCTCCTCCCCCCTCGATGGAGAGCAGGCAGACGGAACCGGACCCGAGTTTCGGGTGTTGGCCGAGTTCCATCCCTTCGAAGGCCGCTGCGAGACGCGCGGCGTCGAGCGCGGCGTTCACGCCAATGTCCGGTTGCGACCCGTGTGCGGCCGTCCCGGTAACAGTTACCTCGTAGAGGAAGCGGCCGCGCGCGCCGAGGACGATGGCCGGGTTTTCGATGGTCTGTTGGGTGATGGTCGGCGCGGGTTCGGTGACGACGGCGAGGTCGCAGTCGTCGGTGAGACCGTCTCGAATCATCGCGTCGGTCCCGAGGCCGAACGGCCCCTCTTCGTCCACGACCGCCGTGAGAATCACGTCGCCGCGGAGGTCGCGCTTCGAGAGGGTCTCGAAGGCGACGAGGAGCGAGGCGAGGCCGCCTTTCATATCGCACGCACCCTGTCCGTACAGTTTGCCGTCCTCGATGCGGCCCGAACAGGGGTCTTCTTCCCAACCGTCGACGTGCTGGACGGTGTCCATGTGCCCGTTCAGGAGGACGGTCGGCGCGTCGGGGTCGGAGCCTTCGAGGCGGGCGACGACGTTGTTCCCCTCGAAGCCGGTGATGGCCGGTTCGGAGACCGCGTGATACTCGGGGTTGAGGTCGCGTTGGTCCAACCAGTCGAAGATGTACGCGGCGACCGCTTCTTCCTCGAAGAACGGGCTCGGAATCCGAACCACGTCCTGGAGCAACTCGACCGTCTCGTCGGGGTCTATCTCGGTTGCGATACCGTCGGCTGTGTCGGATGTGATGTCGGAAGACATAGATGAGGAGGGTTACTTCAGCGCCTCCACGAGCGCCTCGCCGAAGAGTTCGACACCGACCGTGGCTTGTTCTTTCGTGATGGTGAGCGGCGGCGCGAATCTGACCGTGCTCTGGCCGCACGGGAGAATCATCAGGCCGTGTTCCCACGCGGTGTGCATGACCGCCTCGGAGAGGTCGCCGTCGGGTTCGCCCGTCTCGGGGTCGACGAATTCGGCACCGATCATCAAGCCGAGGCCGCGCACCTCAGCGATTTGCGGGAACTCCTCCGCGAGCGCGTCGAGTTCGTCCATCAGGTGCGCGCCGACCTCGGTCGCGTTGTCCAGGAGGTTCTCCTCTTCGATGACGTCGATGACGGCGTTCGCGGCGGCGGCGGCCACGGGATTACCGTGGTACGTGCTCGCGTGCGTTCCCGCTCCCCACGTCATCACCGATTCTTTGGCGACCATCGCGGACATCGGGAGGCCGTTGGCGATGCCCTTCCCCATAAGGGTGATGTCGGGTTCGACGCCCCAGTTGTCCATCCCGAACCACTCGCCGGTGCGGCCGAATCCGGCCTGCACTTCGTCGGCGATGAGGAGGATTCCGTGGTCATCCGCGAACTCGCGGAGGCGCTGGTGGAATCCCTCCGGTGGCACGACGTAGCCTCCCTCTCCCTGTACGGGTTCGACGACGATACCCGCGATTTCGTCTACGGGAACGCGCGTTCGAATCAGGTCCTCGAAGGCGTCGAACGTCGCTTCCATCGCGGCCTCGTCGCTACCGTACTTCCTAGGCTTCGGGTACGGAATGTGGTCCACGCCGGGAACGAGCGGGCCGAACCCGCGCTTGTACTTCGTCTTGCTCGCGGTGAGCGAAAGCGCGCCCATCGTCCGCCCGTGGAACCCGCCCTCGAAGGCGATGAATCGGTGGCGGCCCGTGTGGTGCCGCGCGAGTTTCATCCCCGCTTCGACCGCCTCCGCACCGCTGTTGCCGAAGAACACTTTCTTCGGGGAGTCGCCGGGGGCAATCGCTTCGAGCCGTTCGGCCAGTCGCGTCGGCTCCGGCGAGTAGTAGTCGCAGAACGCCGGGTGGACCAGCACGTCGAGTTGGTCCTTCGCCGCCTCCACGACCTTCGGGTGGCGGTGGCCGACGTTCGTCACCGCGATACCGCTGGCGAAGTCCCAAAAGCGGTTGCCGTCCACGTCGGTCACGTTCAGTCCTTGCGCACTCTCGACGGCGAGCGGGTACGCCCGTGGCGAACTCGGCGAGACGACTTCGCCGTCCACCTCGACGAGTTGCTTCGCCTTCGTGCCCGGCAGATCCGTCACGATGTTTGGTCCCTCTACTGACCGACCGTCTTGCTTGCTCATGGCACGGGGTGTGTTGTGGTGGGTATTAAATTATTGGGAAAAGATTGCACCAGTTAGCAATATGGATGGATTTTATTGGTCTATTTTGTTGTATGGCGGGACTGCGCGCGGGTAGCGGCGACGGTTCTCGCGCCGTAACGTGAGTGAGTCCCGGATACGACCGCCGTCCGCGACCACTGCTCGACAAATACCGAAGGAAACTCAACAAATTGGAAAGCATTTATGTACTCTATTCGACTTACTACAATCATGGCCGACGTAAACCTCGATGAGAAAGATTTCGAGATACTCCGCTGGTTGGACCGAGAAGGCGACGTAGATTTGGGCGTCGACGAACTGAGCGACAAACTCGGAATCAGTCCCTCGACGGTCTACTACCGCATAGAGAAGTACCGCGAGCAGGGCATCGTCACGGGGAAAGTACCGCAATTGGACCGGAAGGAACTCGGACTGAACCTCACCGTCATCAGCGAAATCAAGAGTGAGTACGGTCCCGGATACGACGACATTGGCGAGCGTCTCTCGAACATCTCCGGCGTCCAGACGGCGTACTTCATGGTCGGTGAGAAGTCGTTCATCCTCGTCGCCCACCTCCGCGACCACGACCACCTCCAGCAGTTCATCGACGACATCATCCACACCGATGGCGTCGCTCACTCGGCCACGAACATCGTCCTCAAGACGTTCAAGGATGAACCCCGTCTCCTCGTCAACTACGACGACGAGGACCTCGAAGCGCTTCGTTCCTGAGCCTCGAAGTTCGTTCTCGACGAACCGCCATTCGAAACGACCTCGTATCTCTTTCCTTTCTTCTCCCCACACTTTCGTTTCCTCTTCTCTCACATTGCTCTCTCCCTTTTCTCTCGCATTGCTTTCCTTCCCTACCCCGCATGCGCACCACCGTCACAACGACTGCCAACAGGCCCCATACATTGCTATAGAATCAAAATATCGGGTCTTGGTTTGTAACTACTCTTGTGAGGAGAAGATAAATATAGGACTACTACAAACCTGGGCAATGATGACGAAGGTAACAGACTTGGCGAACGCAATCTCGGGTGCCGTCGACGACGGGGATAGCGTCTACCTCGGTGGGTTCACGCATCTCATTCCCTTCGCCGCGGGCCACGAGATAATCAGACAGGAGTACGAGGATCTCCACCTCATGCGGGCGACACCGGACCTCGTCTTCGACCAGATGATAGCCGCCGGATGCGCCTCGGCGGTCACCTTCTCGTGGGCGGGCAACCCCGGCGTTGGGAGTCTTCGGGCCTTCCGGCGCGCCGTCGAAGACGGCGTTCCGAACGAGATAACTATCGACGAGTATTCGCACTTCGGCCTCGTCTCGCGCCTCTTCGCTGGCGCGCGGGACATGCCGTTCGTTCCCCTTCGGAGCCTCGTCGGGTCGAGTCTCCCGGAGCACAACGACAGTATCCGAACCGTTCAGAATCCGTTCGCCCCCGACGAGCAGGTCTGCGTCGTCCCGCCGTTGAATCCCGACGTATCAATCGTTCGAGGACAGCGCGCGAGTCCCGAGGGCGACGCGCATCTCTGGGGCATCACCGGCGATGTAGTCGACGCGGCCTTTGCCGCCGACACCGTCGTCCTCTGCGTCGAGGAAATCGTGGACACCGAGACGCTCCGCAGCGACCCCAACCGAACCGAGATTCCGGGGACCGTCGTCGATTACGTGGTCGAAGCGCCCTTCGGGTCGCATCCGTCCTACACGCAGGGCTACTACGGCCGCGACAACGCCGCGTATCTCGAATGGGACGAGATGTCGAAGACGCACGAGTCAACCCAAGAGTGGCTCGACGAGTGGGTCTATGGCGTCGAAGACCGCCGCGAGTACGTCGAGAAACTCGGTGCCGAGCGCCTGCTGGACCTCGAACCGACCCACGACTACGCCGAACCCATCGACATGGGGCGATACGCATGAGCGACCTCGACTACACCGACACGGAGCTGATGATAACGCGCGCGGCGCTCGAACTGCGGAACGACGACACCGTTCTCGTCGGCGTCGGCGTCCCAAACCTCGCGTGTAACCTCGCCAAGCGGACGCACGCGCCGGATCTCCAGATGATATACGAATCGGGGACCGTCGATTCGAACCCCGACGCGCTCCCGCTCTCCATCGGTGACCCGGTCCTCGCAACAGGGGCGCGAAGCATCGTTCCGATGTACGAAGGTTTCAGTCGCTATCTGCAGTCCGGCCGCATCGACGTGGGCTTCCTCGGCGGCGCACAGATCGACAAACGCGGTAACATCAACTCGACCGTCATCGGCGACTACGACGACCCGAAGGTGCGGCTTCCGGGAGCGGTGGAGCCTGCGAAATCGCCAGTAACGCCCACCGGACGCTCATCATCACGCCCCACCAGAAGCGCCGATTCCCCGAGGAGGTCGATTTCATCACCTCGCCGGGGTACGTTGAAGGACGCGAGGGCCGCGAGGAGCTGGGACTCCGGGGCGGCCCCGAGGCGGTCATCACCGACAAGGCCGTGATGAAATTCGACGACAGCGGGGAGATGTACGTGGACACGCTTCACGTCGGCGTCACCCGCGACGAAGTACAGGAGGCCACCGACTGGGAGGTCCAGTTCGCCGACGACGTGACCGAGACGCCGACCCCCGACGACGAGGAGATTCGACTCATCCGCGAGGAACTCGACCCCGACGGCATCTACACTGGTGGTGGCGACTAGTGCGCGACGTGGCACTCGTCGGCGCGGGCCAGAGTCCCTACGGGGAACACCCCGACGCTGGCATCAAGGAACTGTTCGAGTCGGCCTACGACGCGATGGTCGAGTCGGTCGACCGCGGATTCGAGGCGGATGACCTCGACGGAGCCTACGTCGGCAGCCTCGGTGTCGGCGGCTACCAACTCGGTATCACGGGCGCGTCGCTCACGTCGCACCTCGGACTGACGGGGCTGCCGGTCCAGCGCGTCGAAAACGCCTGCGCCTCCGGCGGCTTCGCCCTGCTCGACGCGGTTCACGCCGTCGGATCGGGCGCGAGCGACGCCGTCCTCGCGGGCGGGGTCGAGAAGATGCTGGACCTCAGCGGCGACCGGTCGAAGTACTGGTTGGGCGTCAGCGGCGACACCGAGTACGAGCGTCTCGCGGGTATGACGTTCGCGGGCGTCTACGCCATCGCCGCCCAGCGATATCTCCACGAGACCGATGCCG